>NZ_JBHFOM010000020.1:0-73055 GCF_053543955.1 Colwellia sp. E150_009 | reverse complement strand
TATGAAACCAATCTATGAATTGGTTCCAGTTGTTGGGGTAATCAATACCCGATTTAAGTAAATTTGAATCCTGTAGCATTACTACATATTGACATAGGTCGGGCTAAGTGGATAGCCCTTAATAATAAACAGTGTACTCATTATTGTACCTGCTTAGCAAGCTTTACCATCATCTAAGTATAGTTTTATGTAACGACACTGACTTACGATATTATCTAAAATTTGAATGTGATATTTATTTAACCCTTTTTTTCATTGTTAATTTCTTTATAATGAATTGTATAAAATAAGCAATTTTGCTTAATTGCAATAATAATGGCATAAAATAATGGCAATTGAATACAAAACTCGCACCCAACTCGTTGTTGAAATTTTACGTGAAAAAATATTGAGTGGTGAAATTATCGCGGGGCAACCACTACGTCAAGCTGCTCTAGCAGAAGAGTTAAATGTTAGCCGTATACCTGTTAGAGAAGCCTTATTGCAGCTTGAAGCCGAAGGCTTAGTTTCTTTTGAACCTCACAAAGGTGCCAGCGCTACCGCGTTAAATTTGGATCAAGTAGATGAATTATTTGAGCTAAGAGCCATGATTGAAGGTGATTTACTTGCAGCCTCTTTAATCAATATTTCCGATGAAGCATTAGTCCAAGCCACCGAGATTTTAACGAAACTCGATAGCGCATTAGGCAAAGAAAATGCGGCAAATACATGGAGTGAACTAAATTCAGAATTTCATAATTGTTTATACTCTGGTGCTAAAAGACCTCAAACCACTGATTTAGTAAATATTTTAAATAAAAATGCTGACCGCTATATTCGCATGCACTTATTATGGGCAGGTGGTATTTCAAAAGCAGGTCCTGAGCATGCTGAGTTATTAGCCTTTTGCAAAGCACGCGATATAGATAACGCTGTAGCAAAACTCAAACAACATATACTCAGCTCTCGCGATGAAATTAGGGCGTTCTTAGTACAACGAGAATCAGCTAAACTTGCAAACTAGTCACTGTCCATTCAGGAGCCAGCACTTCAATTGAAATAAACTGATTTTGGCTCTATTTTATTTGCAGTATTAAAAGCCTCTTAGTATGTCTGTAGTTATCAAGTATTTACCCCCGATTAAAACATGCCTTATCGCCAGCTAAAAAGGCAGAATCACTTAAGGCTGGTGTCTGGCAAGTGATAGTATTCTCTAGTTTTGCAAGTTGTTGAAAGCTTTCGGTTATGTATACAATAACACTGCAGTGCAGTCCCTGTGATTCATGTCGATAAATAGCAAGTAAATTTTCTGGTTTACTTGCTATTTCATACACATGCAATAAATGCGCTTCAATAGTTGACAGAGCTTCACTGGCAAGCATTGCATCACCTAAATTTAGTTTGAGCCAATAATCCATAAATAACCTATTAACCGTTTGTTATTTCACTAACTTAATCAACTTTTTCATAACTAGCTATCCTTATTGCACTTCCTACTGAAGCATTAAAATACTTTTCTCTTACTTTTAAATAATTTTGATCAGAAAAAAAGTTTTCCATATTATTTTTACTACTAAAGTTAATTGTAAATACTCTATTAATATCGTTATTTTTCTCAGTTATTAAAACTTCTGACACATGAAAATCATAACCAAAACGTCCTTCATATTGGCTAAGAATAGGCTTCATTGCCACTCTATATTCTTCATATTTACTTTTATCAAGTACATTTAAACCCACTAAAATTTCATATGACATATTCTCTCCAAACTTAAATAACTTACAATAATAAAGCCTTGATAAGCTCTTTATATCCAAACCACTTAAAAATGCAAAATTTAGCTAAAATTAGAAAAGTCTTTAGGTAAGGCATCAATTAAAATGGTTTAGATATATAACTGACAAAGTTGATTTCCTTGTTTTTACCGGTGGAATTCACCCGCTCTTTCTGGTTGGAATGTTATGTCTTTAATGGTCACTTTAATTAGTCCGCCACCTGGTTTAGGCCATTCAATTTGATCACCTTTCGAAAGTCCAAGCAAGGCACTACCAACGGGGGCAAGAATTGATATTTTCTTACCACTACTGTCCGTATCTTTTGGGTAAACAAGTGTTAACTCAAACTCCTCTTGAGAAGAGTCAACAATAAAGCTTACTGTTGAATTCATTGTCACTATTGTTGAGGGAACCTCAGTTGGTTCAACAATATTGGCTCGTTCAAGTTCAGTCTCAAGTTCTTTTTTTCCTGCAAAAGTTCCCGCAGGCAACGATTCAATTAAATTATATAACCTATCTGCATCTAATGATGAGACTGTTATTTCAGGTCTTATATTCACCACACATCCTCAATAACGCTAAAGCAACATTTTGTTTGCATACTTTAGACTAGCACCGCGATAGCGGCTAAAAGCTCGTTTAAATATAGGTAAATAATCGAGCATTCAATGTGAATTCTAGCACCACCCAACATAAAAGCATGTACTATTTTTATTCATTGGGGTTTCAACGCTATCTTTTTTTTACAGCGTATGACTATCTCTATTTTTTCATCTTCCGACTTATTCATCCAGTCAGTGATCTCTTGTGATGATCTGTAACACCCAATACAAACATCATTTTCATCTATGTCACATTGACCTATACAAGGCGTGATTACGCTTTTATTGTTACCGATAAACATTTTCACCACATCCTGACTTTCACTCTGAAATATAACGACTAACGATTGTAATACTATTAATCAATAATACAAATATCTACTCTGTGATTTAAGGTGGATTTTTATAAGAGTACGTTATTGAACACGAATTAAAGTGAATAAACTAGTTATATTTTTACTTTAAAAAACATAGGCATTCACGTCAAAAATAGAAAATTGATGAATTATACTAGATCATTTTTTACCATATTGCGGTGAACTTTTTTGGCAATTCGAGCCAAATCATTAAGTTCACCTAGAGTAGGAATTTCGCCATTATCCAATTGGCATTGGTAATGATCTAGTTCGCTTCCCATGTATTCCAACATTTTTTTCGCACACCCAACGCATTTACCTTCACATATTTCATGTTCAGGTTTTTCAAAAGGTAAAGCTTCTTTTATTTGCTCAATAAGCAGTTTCATTGCCGTTGAGGTGTTGGGTTTGCTCATATTTGTAATTTACATCGATAAACTTAAAGCAATTAAATGTTGCTAGTTAGCTTCTAATTCTATCGGGTTTTCATCTCTGTCATAAATAACATAACGACCTACATTATTACCAGTTTGTACATCATTTGCCATTTTATTTAAGAAAGGTTCGGCGTCATCTGCGCTTGGGGTCATTCCATTTTCACCACTAAGGCTAGCGATAAAAACAAAATTCCAGTTTTTCTCTATTGAATCAGCTTCTGCTTTTAGTGCTGCAAAGGTGGTTAATTCTTCAGGTAGCTTATCAACACACATAACAGGTTCAATTGTACCTTGTTGATGTTTTTTGCTTTTTTTGGGGT
Organism: Colwellia sp. E150_009; assembly: GCF_053543955.1. Lineage (NCBI taxonomy): Bacteria > Pseudomonadati > Pseudomonadota > Gammaproteobacteria > Alteromonadales > Colwelliaceae > Colwellia > Colwellia sp. E150_009. The sequence continues at coordinate 69,585 of NZ_JBHFOM010000020.1, read as the reverse complement.
TTTTCGACTCTGCATTAGCAAATAAAAACATCAAACGTTGAGGTTGTTCTTGTTCATGTGTTAGTGCCAGTAATTCTTTAAAAGTTTTCATATTCTATGATCTATTATCGTAAGTAATAACGACATACTAGCATAAAAATCATAAAACATTTTGATCTGAATTAAATAAGAAAAAAAGTTGCGGATTATTAAAAATCCGCAACTTTATCACTTTCTTATTCTACTCTAACTTTTATTGAGCTTTAGCGTTTATTTCAGCTTTATCATTATCAAGCGCTAGTTTATAACCAAATGATACATGATGGTAACGTGCATTTGAGTAGTCATCATGTATAGCAAAACCAAAGTTATAAACTTTACCTGATTCAAGACTAACATCGCCTGCTTTGTCTGATTTTAGTTTACGCTTAACAACCACAGACCAAGTACCATTTTTAAGTGACGCTTCAACTTCAGCACCTTGACCAGCATGCATATCGCGTGAGGCTAAGATCTGTCCGTCTTCCACTTCACCAGAACCTGATTTATAGCGTACAATGTCCATAAATTTATTAGCATCTTGAGCGGCTTTCACTGCTGCTTCATCTTTAAGCTTATCCCAACCGCCTAGCGCTTTACCGCCACGTCCTTTAAGTTCTAGCTTGGTGCGTGTTTCGGTTAAGTACTTAGTCACACCGGAACCTGAATTTAGATTTAAGCGTTCAGCTAAATCAGAGCCTTTTAATACCGCTTGTTCTGGTGCAAATGGCATTGTATTAGCGTCTGCATGACACGTGCCCCAACAACCAGCTCTGTCAGCATATTCAACGTCGTCAGTTGCTAGCATAAAGGCCAGTTTCATCGGATTTTCAGGATCCATTTTACCGCCGTCAACAAAGGGTACAGCTGCATGTTCACCATCAGCCCAACTAAATCTTAAATAAAGGTTTTCATTATCGTGGGTTGCATCAATAGTCACATCAAAGCTTCCGCGTTTACCAGGAATAACATTTGGCTCGAGTTCTTTCTCACTTTCACCTGTTACAATATTATTACCAATATCAGCAATTTCTTTACCATGACAGTCAATACAACGGTCACCTTTTGTAAAGGCGCGTTTACCACCGTGATTACGTCCTAAAATCCATTCTAATGATGCAGTTCCAGGATAAAACACACCAATATCTGTTGAATTAGCTTTACTCCAGTCAACGTTAATGTTGCTAGCTTTTGCACTAGTTGTACCCTTATCAGCAGAGGTAACAGCCTTAGCACCACCTGTTTCAGCTAAAGCAGCAGCAACAGCAGCAGCAACCTTCTCTTCCATCTTCGCTTTTTCAGCAATAGCATTTGCTTTTTCAAGCGCTGCAGCTTCGGCTTCTCTCGCTTCAATTCGAGCTAAACCATCTTTATACTCTTGAGGAACCTCACGAATATAAGCAGGATTAGGCGCTTCTAGTTTTTCTAACGCCTCATCAGACAATTGGTCACGCACACCGTGATGCGCTATGCCTTTATGACAATCAATACACGTTTGCCCTGTTTCAAAAGCATTTAAATGCTGTTTACGCGCACGAGGTTTTTGAAACTCAGGATTCATTGATTCAAAGTTATGACAGTTACGACACTCTCTAGAGTCAGTGCTCTTCATTGCAGCCCAAACACTTTGTGCCAGTTCAAAACGATGTTCGTTGAACTTTTCTTTCGTATCAATTTTACCCGTTAACCAGAAAAAGACTTCTCGTGAAGCTTTTATTTTACGAATTACTTTATGAATCCAAGGTCTTGGTACATGACAATCAGGACAACCAGCACGAACACCCGTACGGTTATTAAAATGAATGGTAGGTTTGTATTCTTGATATACGTTATTTTCCATTTCATGACAACCAATACAGAATTCTGTAGTGTTGGTTGCTTCCATTGCTGTATTAAAGCCTCCCCAAAAAATAATACCTACGATAAAGAAGATAGCTGCGCTAGAAATGGTAGTGCCAAGTATTAGTTTTCGTGACCAAAAACTCGGTTTTTTATTTATGTTATTTGTCATGCTGATTCCTACGAACGAATGACTCGTGATGGTTTAATCAAATATCCTGTTATTTCCATAACAGAGTCTGGGTCTATATAACCAAGCAACTTTGTATTCTCCTCAATACCATTGACGTAAAGTAACTTGCCTATATATCCTTTATCCTTAAAAATAGGACATGACATTCGTCATGTCCTATTAATAAACATAGGCTGTACTTCGGTGTGAGACATTTATTTGAATAAATGCTACCTCACAAAGCTTCAACCTATTCTAAGCTATTGCTTAGGTTTTATGATGTGAACGGTTATACACGTTAAACTTACCTGTTGGTGTAGTTAAGCCTTTAATACGTGCTTTTTCTTTCAGTGTTTTGGCATCATAAACTACGATTTCACCTGTTGGGTTTTTCGCATCTTTACGGTTCCACACAGATACCCAAACTTCACTACCATCATTATTAAATTCCATGTGAAGTGCTGCTTTACCAGGCTCTGTTGTTACACGGATAGTTTTAACAATTTCATGAGTTTTCTTATCAAAAACTTGTACTGACTGTTGAACTTCTGGCTCAGGGTGTTTCAATTGGTCAGCCCAAACGTATGGAGAAGTTTCGTGTGTACGAATGAATACACCCGCGCCATCAGTTTCTACTTCATAACAAAGTTTCCACGCTTCATCTGGATGTCCCATAGGATCATTACCCCAAACAGAAACTAATCCAATACCTAAGTGAGTAGTACCCGCAACAGGACCACACTCTTCATCAATCCAGTTTGCACCAGGGCCAGGATGTGGTAATGAATCAACGTCAATCATTGCTTCTAACTTACGCTCTTTGGTATCCACAACAACCATTTTATTTGATGCGTTAGCTGCGATTTGGAAGTAACGTCCTGTTGGGTCAAAGAAACCATCATGTAAAAATTCTGCTGATGCAATACTGGTAATAGTTAAATTGTCTAAGTCTTTGTAATCAACTTGTAACATTTGCCCCGTTTCTTTAACAGCAACGATAAATGATGATGTATTTGGTGAAGTATAAATAGCCGCTACACGTGCTTCATTAATAAATTCACCTTTAGTGTTATAACCTCGAGTTGAAACAACTTTAAGTGGGTTCAACGTTTCTGCATCCATAATAACAAAATGCGCAGGCCAGTAACCACCTGCAATTACATATTTTCCATCACCTGAAACAGCAATATCACGGGCGTCATATGCCATTTTAGTTTCAGCAACTAACATTTTTTCAGGTTTTTGCCATAAATCAATTTTGTTTACTTTGCCATCACGACCAATGGTGTACCAAAAACGACCTACATCTTTTGCATGTTCAACTTTATGATGTTCAGTACCTTTAATTACATGTACCGCGTAACCTGTATCAATATGAGTAACGATTTTTTTAGTGTCGCCATCAACAATTGCTGCTGTACCTGCATCACGTTCGATAACTACAAAGAAGTTTTCCCAATTTAAACCATGCATTGGCTTGGTTGGGTAATCTTTTGGTGCTACGTATTCTTTAGTATAAGAACGCATTTGCTCTAAAGACATTTCTGGTGGTACTGGTGGTTCCATTTGAATGAAAGTTGCCATGTTAGCAATTTCTTTTTTAGTGAACAGATCATCAAAGTTATTCATGCCACCTTCGGTACCCAACGCAATAATTTTTTCTAAACGTTGTTGACCTTTTTTTAAGGTATTTTCAGGTTCTAGGTTTTTACCTGTTGCCCCTTTGCGTAATGTTCCGTGACAACCAGCACAACGCTGAAAGTATTGTAGTTTTGCTTGCTCATAATCAGCTTCAGACAGCGTAGGCTCTGCTGCCGACACTGACAAGCTCATTCCACCAGCAGCCATACCAATAGCTAAACCAAGTGCTGAAAGGCTATGTTTAATATGTTTCATCAGTTACTCTCCAGAGTTTATTTTGTTTACGTGTTGTATTTGTGTATTCATGTTCCTGCATTGTAAACAGGCACCAAATGTTTCTAAATGTTACTATCTGCTTATTTGCGATCTAATTATGTGATTTAGATCAAATTTTAAAAGTAATCTTGATTATTAGTAAGACAAGTTGATCGAGGTCAATAAAACCGAAGGTGTAAATTTTTTCGTAAAAAAACAGCCCATCAATAACATCTATGAATCGGCTGTTTTATTTTTGTGAATCTATCAATTAAAAATGTTACCAAGTATATTTAAATTGTAATGAGCCATTGAGCCCTGGTGCTGCCATTGTAGTTAATAACGGGTCGCTCGCTGCAAGCCCATTTACATCAGACCAAAGCCAATATTGCTTATCTGTTAAATTATTAATAGCAGCCGCAATAGTAAGTTGTTTATTAACATGATAATTCGCGATAACATCAAAAGTTGCATACCCTGCAGTAGTTGCTAATGCTAATTCAGGGTCAGCCGCATTATTATCTGCAATATTCGATTTACTTGCGACTAAGTTTGCATGTAACGCAACAGACACTGACTCATCACTATTTAACCACTCAAACCCCATGAATGCATGATTAGGTTCAATTTCATTAATTGCTTGATCTGTGTCTCTGTTTTCACCTTTGCTTACAAATATAGATGCATAAGCGCTATAGCTGTCATTAGTACTGAACAAACCTTGATCATTATATTTATAACCTAATTCTGCTCCGTAGATTCTAGCATTATCAATATTTTGAGATTGAAAGATAATACGCCCTAAAACAGGATTAAACCCTAGATTAACTTTGGTTTGAATAAAGTCATCATAATTATTATAAAAACCGACGATATCAACCTTATGGTGGTCAGTTGTTAGGTTGTACCCTACTTCATACCCATCTGTTTTTTCTGATTTTAAATTAGGATTTGGAATAGCTCGCATTTTCATTAAGGGGATATCTAAACCAATATTAGCATCTTCAAAAGGTGGCGCTCTGAAGCCTTTAACATATTGCCCATAAAGTTGAGAATTATTATTTAGCTGATAAACAACGCCCAGTTTTGGTGAAAAGCTTTCTTCATTAATAAAGACGACTGTTTGGTCTGGATTGTCTTCTAAATACATACTGTCTTTGTATGGAGACAATTCATATTTATCATAACGAATGGCGGGAATAATAGTGAAGTTTGTACCATCGATGGCTATTTCATCATTAAAATAAATCCCTAACTCGGTTATTTTACTAATAGGAAAATCTCTTAAAGGAAAGTTTTCTGATAAAACAACATTGGTTGAATCTCCTGTATCAATATTTGTTTGTAAGCCATCTCTGTACTCTATAATGTCTGTTTTACTATATTCTAGTCCATAGCCAATTTGGTGGGTTGAAGAAGATAAATTAACGCGAGTATAAAAGTTTAATCGTAAACCTTGTACATCTTGCTGAAAATAGAAATCACGGTCATAACGATAATTTGTACCACGTGAATTTCGATATTCTTCTGTAAGTTGCACTGTATCACTACTTTGATTATACAAACGTATAACCCCACCTTCTAACCAGGCAGAATCCAGAACAAAATCGTAATTAATCGCAATATTTTCACGGCTTGTTTCGTCATCCGCTAATAAATTAACGGTTGTACTAAAGCGCCCTATGCCAAGTAAAGATTGCAGATCACTGTCTGCTTCTCGTTTGAAATAATCATAAGTAATACTCAACTCTTGCGTATCAGAAATAGAGAAATAGTATTTTGCTAACAAAGATTTCGTCTCATTATCTTGCATGTCGCTACGAATATCAGCGGTCAAATTTCTGTCTAGCTCATTACCTTTTCGATAAGACGCTGAAATTAATGCACTAGAGGTATCATTACCAAAAGCAGTATTGAATGAAATAAGTTTGCTGTTATCGATAGAGTAGTAACCTGTTTTTAAGCCAACATAAAACTCTTTATCTGTTTCGCTTAATAAATCATTCGGCTTTTTTGTCACAAAACTAACCACACCACCAATGGCGTCGCTACCGTATGTACTTGAAGCTGGACCACGTAATATTTCAACTTGCTTAATTAATTCAGGATCAAGATAATTGCGACCTGAATTTGAATACTCACCCACATTAAATTGCTCAGCAACGGGTACACCATCTATTTCTGTGACAACTCTGTTACCTGATATACCGCGAATGGCAATACTAGAATCACCAAAGCGACTACCAGAATTAATCATATTGATACCTGCTTCGTACCTTAGTATATCCGCAATGTCATGCGCTAACTGTCTATCTATGGTATTACTATTTATTACAGAAACAGCGCCAATAACATCTTGTACTTTACGCGGTACTTTACCTATAACAACCAAAGTTTCTATATTTTCATCAATACTTTGATGAACAACATCATCTTCAGCAACACTATGAGTGCTCGGCAATAGTACGCTAGCAAGCACCATAGTTAATAACGATTTATTGAACATTTTGAGGACCTATTAGTCTTAAACTTTTATAAACAATTGCGCTATTTATAAAGCAAACAGAAAACAACTTTGTGATCTATGTCAAAAGAGACAACAACTTTACTTCAGAGACTAACCTATATTTAAAAAAACAGATCTACATCATAATTTTATATTGAAAATTTATCACCTCACTCTTATCAAGCCTCACTGTGATATTTTCCACCTTTTTGTGAATGATGTGATTTAAATCAATAAATATCCTTTTTGGCATGCTCTTTATTTCATAAAGATGATCTTGGGCAAAAAATCACAATCAACTTCTATGTAAACTCAACTTATATAAATAACAGCACTTGGATTATTAACATGAGCATTTCAAAAACTAAAGGTGCTTACTGTATATCAGTGATATTGCTTGCCATCTTCACCCTAGTTAAACAAAGCTATGCCAGTGAAAGCTCGCTGTCTAAAGCCCGAAAAACTCAACTAACCCACATAGTAAAACAAGATTGTGGTTCATGTCATGGTATGACATTGAAAGGAGGATTAGGTCCCGCATTACTTGCTGAAAACTTACAACAAAAATCTATTTTATTTATTCAAAATACAATTTTATATGGCCGTTCTGGTACGGCAATGCCGCCATGGAAAACATTATTAACCGAACAAGAAGCCTTATGGATTGCTGAGCAATTAAAGCAAGGTAATATTCATAACATAAATGACAATAAGGATAACTAGGGATCTACTATGACAAATTATACCTTTCAACTCGTTGGCATTAGTCTTTTCAGTCTTTTATTAAATGCCTGCGCTATAAGCGAAAAAGCCCCACAAGTTGAACTACGCGCAACAGGCGATATGGGGGTTATTATTGAACGAGCTACTGGGCAAGTTCAAATTGTTGATCACACAGATAAAAAAATTGTCAGTGAAATAAGTGGCCTAGGTGATTTATCACATGCCTCCATCGTCTATTCACGTGATCAACGCTATGCCTACGTATTTGGCCGCGATGGCGGGCTAACTAAAATTGATTTACTAAAAGATAAGATAACTAAACGAGTTATACAATCTGGTAACAGTATAGGAGGAGCGATTAGTCAAGATGGTAAATTAGTCGCCGTTTCAAACTACACGCCAGGTGGTGTTAAAGTATTTAACAGTGAAACGCTTGAATTAGTGGCAACAATTGACAGTTCAATTTTAACAACCAAGCCTAAAAATAAAGACGGCAGCCCTGTTCGCTCAAAAGTCGTTGGTTTAGTCGACGCCCCTAACAATAAATTTATCTTTAGCTTATTTGATAGTCATGAAATATGGATTGCTGATTTTTCAGGTATTACAAATGGCAAAAAAGTGCAGTTAACAAAATTTAAAGATATCGGATTATTCCCGTATGACGCGCTCATTAGCGGCGATGGTAGATATTATATTGCAGGGCTATTTGGTGAAGATGGCATGGCACTACTTGATTTATGGCATCTTGAAAAAGGTGTTACGCGCATTCTAAAAAATTATGGTAAAGGCGAGCAAAAGTTACCTGTTTACAAAATGCCTCACCTTGAAGGTTGGACTATCGCAGGAGATTTTGCTTTTGTTCCTGCCGTGGGTCAACATAAAGTATTAGTTGTTAGCACCAAAACATGGCAAAAAGTAGCTGAAATTCCAGCACATAGCCAACCAATTTTTGTTATGGCACAACCCGATAATCGTCAAATTTGGGTCAACTTTGCTTACCCTGATAATAATACTATTCAAGTATTTAATACTGAAACATTCGAATTAGTTAAAACCCTAACCCCTGGGCCAGCTGTGCTACACATGGAGTTTACCCCCCGAGGAGAGCAAGTTTGGATGTCTGTTCGTGATAGCAATGAAATACAAATATACGACACTCAAACACAAACACTGCTAAAAACCTTAGAGTCAAAAAGTCCGAGTGGTATCTTTTTTACCAATCGAGCTCACCAAATAGGGCTATAAACATGGCAACATTACAAAAAATACCACATAGCAAAATGAAACTGACGCAGTTACAGCAAGATATTATTAATAATTTTCAAAAAGGCTTTCCTTTATGCAGTAGCCCTTATCTTGCCATGGCAGAAAAGTTAAATAGTGCTAACTTACCTTATAATCATGATGAAACAATAACTGAGCACAGTGTATTTAACTCCCTTCTTGATTTAGATATTTTAGGCGTTACTTCACGTATTGGACCTGTATTTGATCATAAAAAAGCTGGGGCTAGCACGCTAGCGGCTTTAGCCGTAAAAAAGGAAGAACTCAATAAAATTGCAAGTATTGTTAACCAGTTTGAACAAGTTAATCATAACTATGCCCGTGGGTCACACTTTAATAAAACAAATTACAACCTATGGTTTGTAGTAACTGCTAGCGACCCTATTGCGCTTAATCAAGTTCTAATACGTATAGAGCTGCTAACGGGCTTAAAAATATTAATACTGCCAATGGAAGCCTCTTACCATTTAGATCTCGCCTTTGCTGTTAATGTTACAGGTAAAGCTAGTGAAAAAATTAAGGATGATTTGTCACACAATAAAGGCAATACCAACACTAAAGCAATTGCTGAACCAGATTCACTACCTGAAATAAAAAAATTGCAGTTAAGAAAGTTAATAGAAACAGGTCTGCCACAACATTTGCAACCGTACAGTAAACTAGCAAAAAAAATTAATGCCACAGAGAAACAAGTATTAAATCAAATAGCTAATTGGCAACACACTGGTTTAATACGACGTTTTGGTTTAGTAATAAAGCACAGGAAACTAGGTTATAACGCCAACGCCATGGTGGTATGGAACATTGACAGTGAGCAGGTTGATAACATAGCTGCTAAACTTGCCAAAAGAGAAGAAGTCTCTTTATGCTATCGCCGTCCACGTAGGTTACCTGATTGGCCTTATAATCTATTTTGTATGATTCACGGCACAGATAAAACGATAGTTCATCAACAAATTGAAGCGCTTACACAGGAACTATCTTTAGGCCATATTGAAAAAGATATACTTTTTAGTTTTAAAGCTTATAAGCAAAAAGGCGCTAGTTATCATCAAAGTAATAACGTAAAAACAAAGGTAAGCAATGCTCATGGATAAAGCAGCCACAACCGAAGTTAGCGAATTATCTGAATTAGATAAAGGGTTAATCAACCTACTTCAAAAGGGGTTCCCTGTTTGTGAACGCCCGTTTGCTGAAATTGCTCAAACCCTGAATAGTTTAGGGATCACTACAAGCGAAAGAGAAGTTATTGATCACGTACAAGCATTGAAAATTAGTAAAATACTAACGCGTTTTGGTCCAATGTTTGATGCTGCCTGTTTAGGTGGCGCTTTTACATTAGCAGCACTTAGTGTACCAGAAGAAGACTTTGAAAAAGTTACGGAACAAGTTAATAGCTTTGAACAAATTGCTCATAATTATCGACGAGACCATACCTTTAATATGTGGTTTGTCATCGGCACAGAATCACAAGCTGAAATTGACGAGGTTATCTTAGCGATTGAAGAAACAACTAAACTTTCAGTACTTAACACACCAAAACTGGAGGAGTTTTATGTCGGTCTCTACTTACCCGTCTAAAGAATTAACACCTTTAGAAAAACAATACATTTTAGCCACTCAAAAAGGCCTTCCTATTGTAGAGCGCCCTTATGATGTTATTGCACAAAAGCTAAATATTAGTGTTGAAGAAGTATTAAAGCTAACAACAAGTTTACAGCAAAGAGCAATTATTCGCCGTATTGCTGCAGTGCCAAATCATTACAGAATTGGTTATAAATATAATGGTATGACAGTTTGGGATGTGGACGATAACTATATTCGAGAATTTGGTCAACGTGTTGGCAAACTTCCCTTTGTTAGTCATTGTTATGAAAGACCTCGTCATCTCCCGCACTGGAATTACAATTTATTTGCCATGGTGCACGGTAAAAACCAACAAGAAATAGAAAAGTACCGAAGCCAGATCAAAGAATTGTTAAATGCTGTATTAGTACAACGCAACCATGATTCAGGTCAAAATAGACCTACTAAAAGTAATGATATGTTAACAAGTACTCAAATACTGAAAAAAACAGGCTTACGATTAAAAAAATAAATTTTTACGATCGCCAGCAAGGTAGGAAAATATGTTCAGAATATCGCAATTATTAACCACATTACATAATGATTTAACGGACTTGAAACCCGTAAGCGCCGCTAGAAAAATGCCTGGCCCTGTCGTTATTTGGAATCTTATACGTCGATGTAATTTACGTTGTAAACATTGCTACTCAACCTCATTAGACATTGATTTTAAAGATGAACTAACCACTGAACAAATTAAAAATACAATAGATGATTTAAAAGTTGCGAAAGTTCCTGTGTTAATTTTATCAGGAGGCGAACCCCTACTTCGCCCAGATATTTATGAAATTACAGAGTATGCTAAGAAAAAAGGATTTTATCTTGCACTGTCAACCAATGGCACCTTAATTAATGAAGACAATATAGAAGCGATTAAAGCTGCAGAATATCAATATGTTGGCATTAGTATTGATGGACTAGAAGAATTTCACGATGAATTTCGCCGTCAAAAAGGCAGTTTTAAAACCTCTATGCACGCTATTAAGCTGTGTAAACAAGCAGGAATAAAAGTAGGCATGCGTCTGTGTTTGACACGAGAAAATTTTGCAGATTTGCCTGCAATGTTAAACTTAATGGAAGATAATAACGTTGATAAGTTCTATTTATCTCATCTTAATTATTCAGGCCGTGGCAAGCGTAGCTCTGAAAATGACGCTATGTTCAAAATGACAAAAGATGCGATGGAATTGCTATATGAACGTGCTTGGTCACATATTACACAGGGAATAGAAACAGACTTCGTCACAGGCAACAACGATGCTGATGGCCCATTTTTATTACAATGGGCAAATAAAAAATTCGGCAAAACACACCCAGAAGCAATTGCTAATTTAAAGCAAAGGTTAGTCAACTGGGGCGGAAATGCTAGCGGTGTTAATGTTGCCAACATAGACAATACTGGCACCATTCACCCCGATACTTATTGGTGGAACCACCCTATTGGTAATGTCAAAACAGAAAAATTCTCTGACGTATGGAAGAATACCCAAGATCCATTGATGTTAGGTTTTAGACAGAGCCCTCGTCCAGTAAAAGGACGTTGCGCATCCTGTAATTACTTGAGTATTTGTGGAGGAAATACTCGTACCCGTGCTTTTGCACAATCTGGAGACGCTTGGGCAGAAGATCCAGGTTGTTACTTAGAAGATGATGAAATTGGCATTATAGAGTCGTCCTCAAGGTTTTACGGCACATTGAACAACAAAGAAAAAAACATTCAATTTATTGAAGTATAACCGTGCTAAGTAACTAATTAAGCAACACAGCCAAATAAAAAAGGCTAAAAGCAAAAAGGCAAGAACATGACTACACCATCAACAACTTCATTAAACAACTTTCCCTCTATGAATATTAATAAAATAACCGCGCGGGGAAAATCAATATTAAATAACGGCGAAGTCGCCTTAGTGGGTTCTGGCCCCGGCGATGCTGAACTATTAACAATTAGAGCCATGCGTTTTATTCAACAAGCCGAAATTGCTATTTACGACAGACTAGTCAGTGACGAAATATTAGCATTGTTACCTGACAACTGTGAACGCTTTTATGTAGGAAAAGAACAAGCTAAACACTGTGTTCCCCAAGATCGTATCAACGAAATTTTAGTAGAAGAAGCTCTTGCAGGTAAAAAAGTATTACGTCTTAAAGGTGGGGACCCTTTTATTTTTGGTCGCGGAGGCGAAGAAGCTGAATATTTGCTCGAACATGGTGTTAGCTGCCACGTTTGCCCAGGCATTACAGCGGCATCAGGTTGTACTACTTATGCTGGCATTCCGCTTACCCATCGTGGTGTGGCACAAGGGTGTACCTTTATCACGGGTCACATCCAAAATAATGGGTTACTTAACTTGCCATGGCAAAGTTTATGTTGTCCAACTCAAACCGTAGTGTTTTACATGGGAATTAATACGCTGCCTAAAATTGCAGAAAAACTAGTAGAAAACGGCCGAGATATTAATACACCCGCCGCTTTAATTCGTAAAGGAACACAGCCAGAACAAAAAACCTACCGTGGTACTATAGGCAACTTAGCTGAGCTTGTTGAAAAACATAATATAACACCACCAACGTTGATTATTATTGGTGATGTGGTGAATCAACTAACTACAGAGCAGTTGGCTACGCCAGGATTTTTAAATGCAAAAAATTACACGTCTCAAACGGATAACACCATTGATTCACAAGCAAAAATAGCATAGTAAGGATGAGTATGAAACAGTTCTTCGTAGTCAAAAAAGCACTCTATTTACTACTCTCTTTGAGTATATTTTCCGTGACAGCCTCAGACAAAGAGCCCAATGCAACTAAACTTTATAAACAACATTGTCAATCTTGTCATGGCGTAGGAAGGCTAGGGGCAATGGGGCCAGCTCTTTTTCCTGAAAACTTATCGCGCTTAAGAAAAACCAAAGCTACAGGTGTTATTCAGCATGGCCGTCCAGCAACGCAAATGCCAGCATTTAACAAAATACTAAAGAAAACGGAAATTGCTAGCTTGGTTGATTACATTTATACACCCGCACAAAAGCTGCCAGAATGGACAATGGCCGATATTAAAGCAACTAATATTCAACATTTTGATCAGAGTAAATTACCTAACAAACCACAATTTGACGCCGATTTAATGAACCTGTTTATTGTGGTTGAACTGGGTGATCACAGTGCAACTTTACTTAATGGAGACACATTTGAGCCTATAACTCGTTTTAAAACTCGCTTTGCCTTACATGGTGGCCCTAAGTATTCGCCTGATGGACGCTTTGTCTATTTTGCCTCGCGCGATGGTTGGATAAGTAAATATGATATTTACAATATGAAAATTGTCTCAGAGATAAGAGCGGGAATTAACACCCGTAATTTAGCCGTATCAAGTGATGGAAAATATGCAATTGTTGGTAATTATTTACCTCATAATATTGTCATTCTCGATACCAAAGATTTATCACCAATAAAAATGGTTGAAACCAAAAACAGCGAAGGTATAAGTTCAAGAGTTAGTGCTGTATATAATGCACCACCACGACATAGTTTTATTGTTGCATTAAAAGACGTTAAAGAAGTTTGGGAAATACCTTATAGCGATAAAGGAGGAGTTGAAGTTTATAAAGGTTGGGCACACGATTACCGTAAAGATGGTGGTGAAGGTAAAGTTGAAAATTGGAAAAGTGATGATGCCTTTCCAATCCGACGTATTAAAACTGAGGATTATTTAGATGATTTTTTCTTCGATCCTGACTACATTAATCTTATTGGCACTGCGCGGAATAGCCACAATGGTCAAGTAATAAATCTTGATACTAAGAAAAAAGTATCCACTATTGAGCTTACTGGCATGCCACATTTAGGATCAGGTATTACTTGGGATTATCAAGGTAAAGCAGTTTTTGCATCACCTAATATTAAGGAAGGCAAAATAACAGTGATTGAAATGGAAAATTGGCAAGTAATAAAAGAAATAAAAACAGAAGGGCCTGGTTTCTTTATGCGTAGTCACAGTAAATCACCTTATGCTTGGGCTGACGTTTTCTTTGGTCCCAATAAAGAAAAAGTACATATAATTAAAAAAGATACCCTTGAAATTGTAAAAACACTCGCGCCAGCGCCAGGTAAAACAGCGGCTCATGTAGAATTTACCAAAGATGGTAAATATGTACTCCTGAGTATTTGGGATAACGATGGTGCTGTTATTGTTTATGATGCTAATACGCTAGAAGAAATTAAGCGTATTCCAATGAATAAACCCTCGGGTAAATATAATGTTTATAACAAGATTAATTATGAACGAGGCACAAGCCATTAAATTTATTCTGAATATCAGTTACTTTATCTGATATTCACTCAGTAATCTTAATGATTGCTTATAGCCAAAAAGCAGAAGTGAACTAGACAAATGAGTAAACTCGTTTGCACCTGCGAGCTTCAACATCTATGATCAAATGTACACCGACGAAAATCACGATATTTTACGTCTTAACTTCGTGCGTCTTGCGATCAAGTCATGGCTTGCAATCCCTTCAACAAAAAATCACTATTTACACTATAAGTAGGGCTTCGGGCTTGTTCAACACCCGAATAAGGTGTCGGCTGCGCGACACCTATTGTTATATTTACGTTTACACCGCACTGTTTTTTAAAAGTAAATGTGACAAAAATAGTGGCAGTAAATTATTAATTAATTGAGAATTGCTTTCGTTAGTTTGATTTAATAAAACCCAGCCATTAGTTCCCATGACTTCAACTGATTTAATATTGATGCTTTCAACTTCAGGTTTTTTAAAGCACCAATCACCTGATACGCGGGATATACCAAAATCTGTATTTATGCAACTAATGTTGAAAAACTGCATCAAACCTCTTTGTAAATATAACAAGCCTTACTAACAGGCTAAAGTAATGGTTGGCTAAAATTGTGTAACGAAGCGAAACGTAGCCAACTGTTACGAGTCCGACTTTAAAGCCTTGTTGGACTAAGTCACTACCTGCTCGGTGTGTCAGAGTTGGTGTTATTTATGCTATGGGAATTTGCTTTTTGTAACGTCAGTTACATCAAGCCAATTTAGTAGAGTTGCCATCACTTTTGAACTATCCCTGCATCACTCAGCGTTTATTACCCAGCTATTACACCTAATTTTTATGTAATAAGCAATCATCTTTTTTAAGCGCACAACTGTTATTAGCCTGAACAATCAAGCACGTTAACTGTTTGATTTTTATCAGCAATCTAGGCTGATACTAAGCGTGATTCAGACATAACACCTTTTCGTTTAGCAAATAATTAAAAATTTCAAAGCCGAGACTAAGTAACTTAGTCTACATCAGCATACTTTTGCGAGGTTTCATAGCATGCCTGTTGAATGCGCATAAATGCATCAACAATTTCAGGATCAAAATGACTACCTTTCCCTTCTAGAATGATTGCCACTGATTTATCATGAGAAAAAGCTGGCTTGTATACCCTTTTACTGATTAATGCATCATAAACATCGGCCAATGCCATTAATCGAGCTGATAATGGAATATCATCTCCTGACAAACCTAATGGATAACCACTACCATCCCACTTTTCATGATGACCGTAAGCAATTTCTTTAGCAAAACGTAAAAAGTTATTATTAGTATGCATTGTGTTAATTGCCGCTTCAATAGCATCGTGCCCATAAGTCGAGTGTAGCTTCATTATTTCAAATTCATCGTCAGTTAACTTTCCTGGCTTAAGCAAGATACTATCGGGTATGCCTACTTTACCAATATCGTGCAGGGGGGCAGATTTATAAAGCATGGTTATATTTTGCGGAGTAAGAAAATCTTTAAATTTGTCTAATTTTCTTAATTCCTCCGCAATAAGTTTAACATAGTACTGTGTTCGTCGAATATGATTGCCTGTTTCAGGATCCCTAGATTCAGCTAATGCGCCCATAGACACCATTGCCACGTCCTGCAATTCTTCCATTTGTTGAGTACGTTCAGCAACTCTTTGTTCTAATATCAAATTTTGTTTTGTGAGTTGTTCACGGGCATCTTTAAGAGCCAAATGGTTCTTAACGCGTCCTGCTAAAATAGCGGGTGAAATTGGTTTAGTAATATAATCAACAGCACCTAACTCTAAGCCTTTTGCTTCATCTTTTATATCAGCTTTAGCGGTTAAAAATATAATGGGAATATCTCTGGTTAATAAATTTTCTTTTAATTTTTTGCAAACTTGAAAACCGTCCATATCAGGCATCATAATATCTAATAATATTAGGTCAGGAAGTTGTTTTTCCATAATTTTCAGAGCAATCGCTCCATTTATGGCTGCCATTATAGAATATTTATCATTTAGCACACTTTTCACAACATTAATGTTACTGGGCGTGTCATCTACCACTAGAATAATTTTTCTAATATTGGTCATTTTTCATCTCGGCTTTGAATAGCAATGTGAATATTTGATAATATAGTAATAATTTCTTCTTTAGCGCTTTCATAATCATAATTCTGTAATGCACTATACAGGTGTTTTAATGATGGGTTGTGAGTTAACTCTGTTTGTTGAAGAAGTTGTAGGCAAGTATCCATGGCTTCTACATCAAAATTATCAATTTGTTCGTTTATCTTAGTAAGCAACCCTTGTACATCAATATTTTCAGTATGAATTATTTCTGGTACATTCCTTACCGCAGAATGGATTGTCTCCAATGTCTGTACAAGTAATTCTATCACTCGTTTTATCTGGGCTTTAGTGTCTAATTTATTTCTAATTGACTGCTCTGCTTTTTCAATAGTTTCATATAAGTGTCTTGCGCCAATATTGCCCGCAATACCTTTTAATTTGTGCAGCTGAAATTCTATCGTAGACCAATCTTGCTGAGCCATTGCTTTTTGTAATTGTTCAGCCGTGTTTTTTTCATCCTCTACAGTCTTGGTTAAAATTTGCAAATAGGTACTGCTGTTACCTGCAACACGTAATAAGGCAGTTTCAACATCAAAACCGGGTAAATCAGGTATGTTCATTTTGTTATCTACTTTTATATCCATTTGATAATCATTGATATTTTGATCTGTTAATATACTGATTAAAGTAGAAAATAGCTGTGATGGGTCGATCGGTTTACTTATATGCTTGTTCATTCCTGCAGCAAAACATTTTTCTCTATCATCTGCCATGACATTGGCAGTCATAGCAATAACAGGAAGACTATCCCATTTTTTGTGTTTACGAATTTCACGTGTTGCCTCGTATCCATCCATTTCAGGCATTTGAATATCCATCAGAACACAATCAAACATATCTATATCTAATTTGTTAAGTGCATCCTTACCATTATTTGCTAAAGTCACAAAGGCATTCGCTTGTAATAGCAATTCCTTTGCAACTTGCTGATTAATTTCATTATCTTCTACAACTAAAATACGTTTGCCAGCTAAGCTTTTTTGATTATTTTTTTGTGTAGCTTTTAGGTGGGCTGTTTTACTGAGTCCTGAACTCAATTGACACTCATGAAAAATACTAATCATTGAATCAAATAAAGTTGAAGGGCTAACTGGTTTTGACAAAAAACTTGAAATACCTACCGCTTTGCTTTGTTCTATTACATCTTCATTATTGTATGCACTCACCATTATAATTCGTGGAATTGAGTTGATGTTAGGATCTGCCTGTATCAAACGACTGGTTTCAATGCCATTAAGTTCAGGCATTCGCCAATCCATTAACACCAAATCAAAGGGAGAAGAAGTTTTTAACGTTATTAATGCTTCTTTACCACTTTTAACAACCGTTGGTTCGCAGCCAAATTGTGCTAGCGTGGTACTTAAAACTTGTCTAGATGTTTGATTATCATCAACAACTAATATTCTAAGGTTCTTGAAATCTTCTGCATGTAGCGGCCAATATTCTTGCTGTTCAACACTCTCAAATTTTGCAGTAAACCAAAATTGGCTGCCTTCGCCAACTTTGCTATTGACACCAATTTCGCCATTCATCATTTCAGCTAAGCGTTTACATATGGCTAACCCTAAGCCTGTACCGCCGTATTTTCGAGTAGTAGATGCATCTGCCTGTGAAAATGATTTAAAAAGCTTTTGGGTTTGTTCCTCATTCAACCCTATACCAGTATCGATAACGCTAAATTTAAGGGTAGTTAACTTATTTGAACGTTGCTCGCAGTATACTTGTACTTCAATTTCCCCTTTATCGGTGAATTTAACTGCATTATTAACTAGGTTTAGTAGAATTTGGCCTAAACGAAGCGGGTCACCATTGATATATTGAGGAACATTTGCATGTATATTTAATACTAACTCTAGTTGCTTCTTCTCTATTTGCATTTGTACTAAATTAGCCATATCTTGCAGCACGTTTTCCACCGAGAATTTGGTTTTTTCAAAGGTGAGTTTACCAGCCTCAATTTTAGAAAAATCTAAAATGTCATTAATTATTCTCAATAGAGTTTTGGCTGAAGTGTCTATATTGAGTAAATAGTCTTCTTGTTTAGCTGTCAACTCTGTGCATAAAGCTAGATGAGACATGCCTAAAATAGCATTCATTGGTGTTCTGATCTCGTGACTCATATTGGCTAAAAAGTCTGATTTTGCTTGAGTAGCTAGTTCTGCGATAGCTTGGGCTTCTTTTAAATCAGAAATATCCACAATGACACCTAATAATCCTCCTCTATTTCCGTCACTTAAATCAAAGGTGTTGACCCAATACAATACATGATGGTCTTTATCATCAGCAAACCGTTGAACCAATTCATGATGTTTTACTCCTCCTGTGGCTAATAGTGAGGAATCTTCATTGTGATAGGCTTGACGATCTGTTAATGGTATATAGTCCAAGTCCAACACCGACTTACCAATTATATCTTTTCTGTCAATGCCATAGGCTTGTTCGTAAGCTTTATTACAACCAATAAAGATACCTTGAGGATTTTTAATAAAAATCGGGTTGGGGATGGTATCGATTAAAGCCGACTGAAAACGAATTTGATTTTGGCGT
The DNA here is from genome assembly GCF_053543955.1 of Colwellia sp. E150_009. NCBI lineage: Bacteria > Pseudomonadati > Pseudomonadota > Gammaproteobacteria > Alteromonadales > Colwelliaceae > Colwellia > Colwellia sp. E150_009. Next base: position 50,541 of record NZ_JBHFOM010000020.1, on the reverse strand, counting down.
TCCTGTTCGGCTTTATAGCGAACACTTATATCATCAATTATCCATAATATACCTTTTTCTAAATCTGGAGGATAATTAGAATCTAGTGCTTTCCCCGATAATGAACAATAAATTTCACGCCCTGTATTTGTACACAATAGCTGTTGATATTTAACATTTTTCCCTTGTTTTAATTGGTTTTTAATTTGGCACTTAAAATCTTGATAGTGCTTTATATTAACAAATAAATTTTTTGCTTCTAACCCAAGAATATCTTGGGGAGTATTGAAATCAAGTAATGTCGCTAAGCAATCATTACATCTTTCTATTTTTTCACCTTGACGCAATAACATAATGCCAACTTGAGCATTATCAAAAATATTTTGTAATTCCCATTTTATGTCAACTAATTTTTTTTCAACCCGTTTCCTTTCATCTACTTCTACTCGTAGTTTTCGGTTGGTTCGGCTAATAAAATAGACAATTAGTAATGCGATAAAAATAACCACAGATACGATTTGCCAGAGTCGAGTCCAATCAAACTCTTGTTCAGTTTTAACGTTTATCCATTGGTCATAGAAAGATCGTTTTTGCTCAGTTGGAATGGTTAATAGCGTTTCATTCAATAATTCAACAAATTCTGGCCAATCTTTTCTCACCGCAATAGCTAAATTAAATTGATAAGGTGTGGTTGCAGCAACTTTTAGATTTTCTACATGGCTACTGCGGATGTTATAAGTAGTGGCGGCTAAGGTATCGAAAGCTACATCAGCTTGACCATCACTGACTGCAATAAGAGCTTCAGTTATGGTGTTATAACGTTTTAAACTCAGATCAGGAAAATCTCGACTTAAGGTTTCGGCAGAAACATAGCCATCAACAACAGCCACAGTTTCACCCGTCAGATCTTCTAAACCATTTATGAAGTGAGCCTCTTGCCGAGTAACAAGTACCATAGGCACAGATTGATATATTTGAGTAAACAAATACTTTTTAGCGCGTTCAGGGGAAGGAGTCATGGCTGGGAATATGTCTACTTCTCCTTTGTCGTGAGCTTTAATCACATCAGACCAGGTCTCTCTTTTCACTGGTGACATTTTAATATTAAGCTGTTGTGCGATCCATTTCATATACTCTGAAGCAATACCTATATGTTCATTCTGTTGGGATATAGCTTCAAATGGTAACCAGTTAGGATCAACACCTAGACGAATTTCTTTATGCTCAGCCAACCAATCTTTTTGTTTTTGTGTAAGTTTGAATGATTCAATATAGTCAGTGGAAGCTTTCAGGTAATTGTTTCTTATATTTTCTATTTCTTCAGTTGATAGGGTGTTTAGCCCTTTTTGCAATATTGACAAGAGAAGTGGTTCTGTATTTGTAACTCCGAAGGCCATGCCTATTGGCGCTTGTTGGTATACGCCAACTAGTTTAAGTTGGTTAGGAAAATACTTGCTTGTGAAATATTCACCTACAAAATTATTGCCTATATAAGCATCAACTTTACCTGTTACTACTAGCGTTAATGCTGACAAAGTACTGTCTACAAGTGTAATATTAATTTGTGGAAAATCCCTGATAATAACATCCGTGAGATAATGTCCTTTTTCTAAGACAATGGTTTTATTTAACAAGCTTTGCATATCCGACACTTGTTGATTGCCACGATTAACAAAAATGCCGATTAAAGTTTCCATATAAGGTTGGGTGAAAAGTAATTTTTTTCTCCCTAAATCAGATGGAGTCATAGAAGGCGAAATATGTAACTTACCCGTTTTAAGTTTAGGATAAAGTACACTCCATGAATCTAACACTATATTTGCACTAAGGCCTACACGCTTAAGTACAAGTTGTAGTATTTCCGCGCTAATTCCTTTGTATTGATTTAGTTCAGCTTTATATTCAAAAGGGGGCCAATCAGAAGTGGCTGCGATGTTTATCGACGAATGTGAGACTAGCCATGTCTGTTCTGCTTCGGTAAAATTTATGTTGCTTTGAATTTGACTAAAATTAGCATTTTTTTGAGCAAAAGCGGAAACATTAAAAAAAACAAAAAGAGTGAGGATAAATTGAAAAGTTAAAAAAGAGAGAGATTGTTTATAATATTTCATCCTTGACCCTTGCCGTGCTTAATAAAAATTAATTGCAAACTGAGTTTGTACTATTATTACGCAATAAAAATGACACATTATTTTATCCACACTCCCTCCTCTTTGTTTTAAGTCAGTATTACACATAACAGAAAAATATAACAACTTTTACAATAGCAACAATAATGGTCGCAATTGTAAATATTGCTCATAACAAAGAAAAGTAAGATAAGTTAGGGCTAAAGTATTACAATATCAACTTATCTACCACTTAAAAGGCGCCTCGTTAGTGCTATCAACTTTTTTCAAAACAAAACCACTTATTGATGACACAAGTCGTGAATGGATCTTTGACACTTTTTTGTGGTGTATTGAGCAGCTTGACGGAGCTTTTTTTAAACAACATAGCCAGTTAATATTGCCCAACAATAACTTTTATCCTGGTACTTCAACCAGTGTAGAAGAAATGGCAAATACAATTTTTTCAAATACGACTAAATACACGGGCATGACAGCTTGGCCACTCAGACTCGTACCTTCTGAAAGTTTTATCCCAAAATCATTACCACTGTTATCTTTTGAATCAAGCCTTCGAGGTGACAAATGTAAAATTAATTACCATAGTAACTATGAAATAAACAATGAAGGAGCTGTCCCAGCAATTGACATTGTTTTTCATTCGAGCCAACTAAACCAACCTCAAGATTTAATTGCCTATTTAGTGCAACATCAAGCTGGAATATTGGTGAATCAACATGCAGCAATCTCATCTAATATCAGCTCACCTGGGGGAAAAGAAGTTTTAGCACAAACCATAGACTTGGTAGCCTGCTTTATGGGATTTGGTGTTATTTTTGCTAACACTGCCTATCAATTTAAAGGGGGATGTGGCTCATGTAACAACCGAAGCCTTAATCGCCAAGCGGCCTTACCTGAGTTAGAAACCGTATACGCACTCGCCTTGTTTTGCGTTTTGAAAAACAGTGATATGAAGCCAATCAAAAAGGTACTAAAATCTCATTTATATAAAACATTCAAACAAGCACATAAAGAAATCTCATTATATTTACAACAAACCTCGAATAATAAACATTTAAAATTATTCAGTGTAAATATAAACTAGCGCTTCCAAAAAACGTTGATTAAAGCACCAGCCATAATAAAAGTCCCACCGATAATAGTCGTGAGTATTGGCACTTCACTAAAATATACCCAACCAATAATCACTGCAAATACCACTTGCACATAAGAATATGCTGTCGCTTTATTGGCGTCAGCACAATGCAGTGCTTTAGTTAGCCCTACCTGCCCTACTTGGGTAAAAATACCAACAAGAATTAATAAAATAGATGCAGCTATACTTGGTACAACAAAGTCAGTACCTAGCATCAGCATTGAAACAGGAAAAGCAACGATAGGAAAGTAAAATATAATGACCGAACTATCATCAGTTTTAGTCAGTTTTTTAATTATTACATAAGCAACTGCACTACCAAATGCGCCCAAAATACCAGCACCAATGCTTAACCATGGATACTGAACGGTATTTTCTATTACTAACTTAGACTGAGTTAATTGTGAGTGCTCTAAATTAGGTTGAATAATAATAAATAAACCAAGTAAACTAATCACAATGCACGCAATGGTTGAGCGCTGAATTGTTTCTTTCAAAAAGAATATTGCCAAAATTGCTGTAAATACAGGGTGTAAATATTGTAAAAAAGTAGCTTCTGCCAATGGTAACGTAGTTACAGCATAGTAAACAAACATCAACGCAAATGAGCCAACCGTGCCACGGGCAATTAACAGCTTTTTATTATTTCCCCATATGGGAATCTTTTTACGTTTAATATCAGCATAACTCATGATAGCAGAAACAATAGCTCTGGCAGCAACAATCTCTAACACAGGAATACCTAAACCACTAACCTCTTTTACACAAGCGGCCATCAAGGAAAAACCTAGGGCAGAGATGAGCATATACCAAACACTCATTGGTACTGAATTTTTTATAGATGAAAACATTTACTGTAGTACTCATGCAGTAAGATAAAATGAATAGTTCATGTTAAACTAGGACAACCCAATCAGTCAGTATTAACTAAAACCGAGTTGCAATAGCTTATCACGAATCGCTTGATAACGTTGTTGTTCGCAAGAAGCAAACCCGGTTAACTGCCTAACTTTATTACGCCCAAATAATGGCATAGTCAAACCAGCAAAAAACCTACAATAACTTTCAAGCGTTAATGGCGTTTGCGTTTTCCCTTCAAGATGGCGAGACAATACCCCAGCATTGGCAATGAGCATATCATCACTGGGCCAAGGTACTTGTTGTGAATATTGAAGTTGTGCAATATTGCCACGACAAACACTACAATGCCCACATTGAATTGGCGCATTTATATCATCAAAATAACGGCTTAAGTTATAACTTAAACACCCATCAAGTTGAAAAAATCGCACTAAGGTAGCAATGCGTTTAATTTCTTTTTCTTCTTTATCAAGAAAATAGTCCGTTAAGTTTCTGGCTAACACAGGATTGTTTAATTCATGGGTATTCACCTTAAATACTTCCGTCATCCCTGATGTTTCTAACACAATCATTTGCTGTTCGTGCAGGTACTCCAATGCTGCTATGACTCGGTTTCGTTCAACTGACTTGTCCTGCAACAAGGTTTCAAAATTTAAACTTCCCCATACTTTCTTAAATGCCGTGGCTTTAAAAATAGTGGATAAAAATGCTTTTCTTTGCTCATTAAAGCCAGCAAATATTTGCTCTATCGGTTGTAAAAGTTTGATTTTAAAGTCGGCAAAATAAGCGTACATGGGTTCAATAACGCCCATTAACTCTAATTGTACCAACAAAGTTTTTAACGGAAGTTGTTTAATGTTACTGGCGTTAGATAATGATATTAACTGTAATTCCCACTTGTTTTCATGTTGGTTTATATGAGTTGTTTGGGTTTCTGCTTTTATAGTATCAATTACATATTCTATGCCGCTCAATTCTGGTGTATCACCATAAACAAAGTTTTCTACTGTATTTAAGCCATCTAAATTCGCTAACGTAATACAGTGAGAAAGGTTGCCATCGCGCCCTGCTCGACCTATTTCTTGAGAATAATTTTCAATCGATTTAGGTAAATCGTAATGGAACACAAAACGAATATCACTTTTATCAATACCCATACCAAAAGCAATAGTCGCAACAATAACCTGTATATTACCCATCATAAAATCAGTTTGAATTTGACTACGCATATCACTGTTCAAACCCGCATGATAAGCACAAGCGTTAATACCTGCTTGTTGCAAGTAAGTTGCTACTTGCTCAGCACTGTGCTGTAGAGTGACATAAACAATGCCGCCCCCCGTTTGCTGTTTTATTTGCTCAACTAAACAAGTATTTTTATTGGCGCTACTCACAGGCAATACGGTTAAATCTAGGTTTTGTCGATAAAACCCCGTTTGCACTATGTGGTGATGATTAATGGCAAATTTTTCTGCCATATCCAATTTTACTTTTTTCGTCGCCGTTGCCGTTAATAGTAAAGTTAATGGAATATTCAACTCATTACGGTAATTAGGAAGTTTCAAATAATCTGGTCTAAAATTATGACCCCATTCTGAAATACAATGTGCCTCATCAACCACTAACATAGAAACAGGCACAGATTGAATAAATTGCCTGAAGCGCTCATTTTTAAAACGCTCTACCGACACCATCAATATTTTAATTTCACCATGTCGTACAGCAGTCATCACTTCTTGTACTTCATTTCCCTTTAAAGTGGAATCAATACTCGCTGCCGCAATTCCTTTGCTTGCCAAAAAAGCTAATTGATCTTTGATCAAGGCGAGTAACGGTGAGACAACCAAAGTTAAGTGCGGTAAATGTAAAGCTGTTAATTGATAGCATAGTGATTTACCAGAGCCTGTAGGGAAAATTGATAAAGTTGAATGTCCCGCAAGTAATTGTTTAATGGTTTGTTGTTGTCCATCCCTGAACTGGTCAAATCCAAAAATCGCGTTAAGTGATTGAGAAGGATTTGCTTTAATTCCGTTCATATTTTATTCCTATGACATTATTCCCATTAGTACATGTTATTATATCTTAACTATTCCAAAATGAACCTTTCAAAAATAAAATTTTCAAAGTAAACCGCTCATCACTCAATATTAAGTTCATTATTCAATGTATTAAAAAACATTTTTATTGCCTTGATTTCACTGAGAGTTAATCTTATTCCCAATTGATGCCACCCAGTATCTTCAATTGCTTGATCAATGGTTGTTGCAGCACCATCGTGAAAATAAGGTGCTGTGTTTAATACATTGCGTAATGAAGGCACTTTAAAAAAATAACTATCCGCAATATTACCTGTAGCTTGAGCACGTCCCTTGTCAATTTTATTAGGGTATGGGTGAACTATTCCCATCTTCATAAAAAGCTGCCCCCCTAATGCAGAGCCATTATGACAAGCTACACACCCCTTTGATATAAAAGTAATTAAACCCATTTTTTCTTCATTATTAATAGCATTAAGATCGCCTTGCAAATATTTATCAAAACGATCATCACTAAGCAACGTACGCTGGAAAGAGGCCAGTGCATTTGAAATATTGTCGATATTTATTGGTGAGGCCTGCATAGGAAAAGCATGTTGAAAGTCGCTTAAATAACCGATACTTTTCAGGCGAATAATTACTTCATCTTCTGAGGTCATCGCCATTTCATTTGGATTAAAAATAGGAAAGCTTGCTTGCTCTTCCAGTGTTTTTGCTCGGCCATCCCAAAATTGTGCTACATGCAGGGCTGTATTCCAGGTAGAAGGCGCATTGCGTGTACCTTTATTGCCTAAAGCACCCACTGACTGGGATAAATGGTCAACACCAGGTGCACCATTAATAATATTATGGCAACTATTGCATGATTGAGTCTGATTAATTGATAAAGCAACTTCAAAATACAGACGTTGACCCAGTTTTATTCTTTCAGGTGTGTCAATTTCATGCTTGAGAAGCGACTTAGGTAAAGGAGAAAAATAACTGAGTGCAGTTTCATGCAGTGATTGTTGCGCATTGGCTTGGCAAAGCCCATTAACAAATAACAATAACGTAATCGCAATAAAATATAATTTAGTCATTATGGTTAGGTTATCAAGTAATAAATAAGCTAGCACCCCATTAATGAGGTGCTAGTGAATATAGTGAAGCAAAATTCTGCTTAGTTCTGCTTAATTTAAATCAAAACGATCTAACTGCATCACTTTAACCCACGCCTTAACAAAGTCGTTAACAAACTTTTTATCGGCATCATCCGATGCATATACTTCTGCAATAGCTCGTAATTCAGAGCTAGAGCCAAAGATAAGATCTACAGGTGTTGCCTGCCATTTTAACTTACCTGACGCACGGTCATGACCTTGATAAATTCCTGGAGTCGCAGCATCTTTTGTCCACACCGTAGACATATCTAATAAATTAACAAAGAAGTCATTGGTTAATACACCTGGTTTTTGCGTGAATACACCATAGGAAGAACCATCAAAATTGGCATTTAGTGAACGCATACCACCAATAAGTACGGTCATTTCAGGTACATTTAATCCCAGTGTATTTGCTTTATCTATTAACATCTCAGCAGGTGACATATAGCTTTCATCCGAATAATAATTACGGAATCCGTCAGCCTTAGGTTTCAGGTAGTTAAATGACTGAACATTGGTTTGTGCTTGACTAGCATCTGCACGACCTGGAATAAACGGCACCTCAATGGTTTTACCTGCTTTTTTAGCTGCATTTTCAATTGCGGCTGCACCACCTAATACAATTAAATCAGCTAGTGATACCTGTTTTTTAGAAGACTTTTTATTGAACTTCTCTTGAATTGTACCTAATTTAGCTAACACCTTATTTAACGCTTTCGGGTTATTAACCTCCCAGCTATTTTGCGGCTCAAGTCGAATACGAGCACCATTGGCTCCGCCACGCATATCCGTAACACGATGACTTGCAGCAGCTGCCCAAGCAGTTCTTACTAGTTCAGAATTAGTTAAACCTGAATCAAGAATTTGTTCCTTCAGTGTTTTAATATCCTTGCTAGTAATAGTTTTGTAGTTAACCGTTGGTATAGGATCTTGCCATGACAACACTTCACTTGGTACTTCACTACCAACATATCTAGCACGAGGCCCCATGTCGCGGTGAGTTAATTTAAACCAAGCTTTACCAAAGGCTTTATCAAACTCCGTTGGATCAGCTCTAAAGCGTTCAACTATTTTCCTAAAACTAGGATCTTCTTTTAATGCAATGTCGGTTGTAAACATTATAGGTGCATGACGCTTATTAGGTATATGCGCATCGGGTACTAAATTTTCAGCCGCTTTATTGTCTGGTATCCACTGTTTTGCTCCGGCTGGACTTTTAGTAAGCATCCAATTAAAGTTCATTAAATTATCAAGGTAGTTTGATGACCATTGCGTAGGTGTTACTGTCCATGCGCCTTCTAAGCCACTGGTTGTAGTGTCTGCACCAACACCTGTACCACATTTATTTTTCCACCCTAAGCCTTGTGCTTCAACCTCAGTTGCCGCTGGCTCTGCACCTACACACTCATTTGGTTTTTTTGCTCCATGAGCTTTACCTAAGGTGTGACCACCTGCAATTAGCGCAACAATTTCTTCATCATTCATGGCCATGCGCCCAAATGACATTCTAATATCATCAGCAGCCAATAGTGGGTCTGGTTTACCGTGAGGACCTTCAGGGTTAACATAAATTAAGCCCATTTCTACGGCAGCAAGAGGGCCTTTTAATTTACCCTTTTTATCTCTACGCTCATCGGTAAGCATATTGGTTTCAGGACCCCAATACACTAAATCAGGTTCCCAATCATCGCTTCTACCACCGGCAAAGCCAAACGTTTTAAAGCCCATTGATTCTAAGGCAACATTGCCAGAAAGTACCATTAAATCAGCCCAAGATATTTTACGACCATATTTCTGCTTAACAGGCCACAATAAGCGTCTCGCTTTATCTAAATTGGCATTGTCTGGCCAACTATTAAGTGGATCAAAGCGTTGTTGTCCTCCGGATGCACCACCACGGCCATCATGAACACGATAAACACCCGCACTGTGCCAAGCCATTCTGATCATCAAAGGGCCATAATGACCCCAATCGGCAGGCCACCATGTTTTAGAGTCTGTCAGTGTTGTTTGAATATCTTTTTTTAGCTGATTTATATCAAGACTTGCGAATTCCTTTGCATAATTGTATTGCTCACCATAAGGGTTAGATTCAATGCTATGCTGACGCAAAGGACTTAAGCTTAGTTGCTCAGGCCACCAAAATTGATTTGTTTTAATATTGCTTTCTGCTGATGCCGTTGCCGGCATAGTTAAAGTAAATAACGCCACTGAAATTGCAGCTGCGATAGGGAGTGTTTTTGTAAACATTATTTATTCCTCTCTTTTATGTAATTATTTATAAATAAATTCACACAAAGCTTAAGAGGTTTAATGTTTTTTTTAAAATTGATTAAATCAAAGATAATGTTTAGTTTTTTAGATGGTAGAGGTCAGAATTGAAAAATAAAGCCCAGTAAACCATAACCGTCGCCTGGAGATGACTTTGTGATTTTATTACTATAAAAGCAGGTGGTTACTCTAATTAAGCCCCACCAATTAATCTAGATGTTTTTTCAGCCGCAACCACTGAAATTTCAACTAATAATGCCTCGCGAGCCATTTTAGCGGCAACACAAGCACGTGCAGGTGCATAGCCTTCAGGCACCCATGCATCCCATACGGCATTCATTTCATCAAAATAGCTCATATCCTTAACATAAATAGTGGCAGATAAAATGTGCTCTCTGTCACTACCAGCTTGAAGTAATAACTCATCCACCTTAGCTAACATAGTTTGTGTTTGCTCGGTAATATCTTTAGTAGCGTCTGCGGCGACTTGACCACACAAATAAATAGTACCGTTATGCTTAACAATACGACTCATGCGCTGTTTGGTTTCTAACCTTTCAATTGACACTAATTATTTCTCCAACATATCAATAAATTTTTGGGATTGTTCTATGGCCGCATTCATGTCTTTAATTAACACGGCAACGTCTTTTTTGATTGAAACCATCTCACCTTGCAATGATCCAACCGCTTTTGCATTCAGGTTATGTTTTAAGAAAAGGCTATTATCTTTTAGTGCAGACAGTACAGGCGCCATTTTACTTTCGGCTTTATGCATCGAATTAATTAATGAACGATAACGACGCTGTGTTTCTTTGAATTTGCTTGCACTTTGTCTTCTAAGGTTCGCACTAGAAATTTGCTCTATTTCTTCTTGCCATTCGTCAAATAATGCCTCTGAAACATCTTCTATTTTTTCAATACGCGAGCTAACAAGCTCCGCTGCTTTTTTAGAATCTTCATATTGTTCTTGAATAACATTGTATTGTTCTTCAAGTTCACCGCCGTCAAAATTAATTAAAGCGGTCATTTGTTCTAATGCCGATTTAAACTGTTCTTGTGCTTCTTGCTGAGACTCCTTTGCCTCAACAACACGGTCAACCATAATATCGCGTTTGTGAATACCTACCTTTTCCATAGCAGAATAATAGGCACTAGAGCACGATGCCAAGGCAATAATACTCATAGCAATACATATTTTTTGGGTAAAATTAAACATAAACTTCCTCGGTGATCTTTGTTAGTTAATATGGAGATAGCTAACCATAGTGTTAATGGTATATTGAATAGGCGGATTGGGCAAAATTTTATCTTCCTTATAAAAGCCAATAAAAACCCCAAGGTTTTGCAACATTGGGGTAGCTAACTAATAAAAGGTAAAATAGCTCTATTTGCAAACACTGCATTTAACTAAGAAGAATGCACCAAATTGGCAAATAACCAATAACTACATGCTAAGCTGAAATGAGTTACAACAAAAGAGTGCTATTTTATTCCCATTCAATAGTGGCAGGTGGCTTGCCTGATATGTCATAAACCACGCGAGAAATACCATCGATTTCATTGATAATTCTATTAGATACTAGCCCTAAGAAATCATAGGGTAAATGTGACCAACGTGCGGTCATAAAATCAATAGTTTCAACACAGCGTAAGCTAACTACCCAATCATATTTACGCGCATCGCCCATTACACCAACTGAGCGTACAGGTAAAAATACGGTAAATGCTTGGCTTACTTTGCTGTATAAATCATGCTTATGTAATTCTTCTATAAAGATTGCATCGGCACGGCGTAATAAATCAGCGTATTCTTTTTTAACTTCACCTAAAATACGAACACCTAAACCTGGTCCTGGGAACGGGTGGCGATATAGCATGTCATAAGGTAAACCTAGCTCTAAGCCAATTTTGCGTACTTCATCTTTAAATAATTCGCGTAATGGTTCAACTAAACCTAGTTTCATGTAATCAGGTAAACCACCTACGTTATGATGCGATTTAATAACGTGCGCTTTACCTGTTGCAGAAGCTGCCGATTCAATCACGTCAGGATAGATAGTACCTTGCGCAAGCCACTTTGCATTCTCAAGTTTGTTTGATTCCTCTTCAAAAACATCAATAAAGACATTGCCAATTATTTTACGTTTTTTCTCAGGATCACTTTCACCAGCCAGACGATCTAAGAATCTATCCTCTGCATCAATCTTAATAATGTTTAAGCCAAAATGATCGCCAAACATATCCATGACTTGTTGGCCTTCATTTAGCCTAAGTAAGCCGTTATCAACAAAAACACAGGTGAGTTGCTTGCCAATAGCACGATGTAAAAGCATGGCAACAACTGATGAATCAACCCCACCTGAAAGACCTAAAATAACTTCGTCATCACCCACCTGCTCTTTCATCTTAGCAATAGCATCTTCAATAATTGAAGCCGATGTCCACAATTTTTCACACTGACAGATATCTACAACAAAATGTTCCAATATACGCATACCTTGTTTGGTATGGGTGACTTCAGGATGAAATTGAACACCATAGAATTGCTTGTCTTCATTTGCCATAGCAGCAAATGCACAACTGTCGGTTTTAGCTAAAGTTACAAAACCATCAGGAATAGCAGAAACTTTATCACCGTGACTCATCCATACATCTAGCAACGCATTGCCATTAGTGCTGACTTTGTCTTCAATAGCATTAAACAAGGCTGACTTAGCAACAACTTCAACTGCTGCATAACCAAATTCTTTATGGTCGCTACTTTGTACACTACCACCAAGCTGTTCAGCCATCGTTTGCATACCATAACAAATACCTAACACAGGTACATTGGCGGTAAACACATACTCAGGCGCACGAGGAGAATTTGCTTCTGTTACGGATTCAGGACCACCCGCAAGAATAATTCCAGTAGGGTTAAACGCTTCAATTTGTGCTTCGGTAACATCCCATGACCAAAGTTCACAATAAACGCCAATTTCACGTACACGACGCGCAATAAGCTGCGTATATTGTGAGCCAAAATCTAAAATCAGTATGCGGTGATCATGAATGTCTTTACTCATGTTGGTTTTCCTACTTAGTTACCTAAAAAGGTTCATTTAAAGGTATAGTTATAAATAACAACACCCTGATATTAAAACTAATTCAGGGTGTTCGAATCTTTCGATTTATTGATAAGCAATTAAGAATGTTTTAGTTCAAAGCTAGTTAGCGTTAGAGCAAAGAAGAAGCATGGAGTTGACGCTAGTCAATGAGTACTTCTGATGCAGCTATTACGCTAAATAGCACAGAAATGAAATATTCGACTAACCCATTCTATAATTTGGTGCTTCTTTGGTGATGGTCACATCATGTACATGCGACTCACCCATACCTGCTGAGGTTATTTTCATAAATTCAGGCTTAGTACGCATCACTTCAATGTTTTCGCTCCCCGTTAACCCCATAGATGAACGTAAACCACCCATTTGTTGATGGATAATAGCTGCAACAGGCCCTTTATATGCCACACGGCCTTCAATACCTTCAGGGACGAGTTTATCAGCTTCATCATCATTTTTTTGGAAATAACGATCGCTTGAGCCTTCTTTTTGGCTCATAGCTCCTAAAGAGCCCATTCCACGATAAGATTTATAGTAACGACCCTGATAGAGCTCAACTTCACCTGGCGATTCTTCTGTACCAGCCAACATGCTACCCACCATGACACAGTGCGCGCCAGCAACTAGGGCTTTAGCAATATCACCTGAGAAACGAATACCACCATCTGCAATCACTGGAATGTCAGTACCTTTTAATGCCTCTACTGCATTTGAAATAGCCGTTAATTGCGGTACACCGACACCTGTAACAATACGTGTTGTACAAATTGAACCAGGGCCAATACCTACTTTAACAGCATCAACACCTGCATCTGCTAAGGCTTTTGCGCCAGCACCAGTGGCAACATTGCCCGCAACTATTTGTAAATCAGGGTACTTATCTCGGGTTTCTTTTACACGATCTAATACCCCTTGAGAGTGACCATGTGAGGTATCAATTAATAACACATCAACACCAGCCGCGACTAAGGCATCTATACGTTCGTCTGTACCTGCACCAACGCCTACCGCAGCACCAACACGCAAACGGCCAAGTTCATCTTTGCACGCATTAGGTTTACTTTCTGCTTTTTGATAATCTTTCGCTGTAATTAAACCAACCAGTTTAAATGCATCGTCTACTACCAATATTTTCTCAATACGATTTTCATGCATTAATCCTAAAATTTCTTCACGAGCTGCGCCTGACTTTACCGTGATAAGGTTTTCTTTTGTAGTCATCAACACTGAGGCAGGTTTTGTTAAGTCAGTTTCAAAACGTAAATCTCGCCCGGTAATAATACCAACTAAATTATTATTATCATCAACAACAGGAAAGCCTGAAAAACCTAGCTTGTCAGCTCTGTGCATAATAGTTTCAATTGTGTCAGATGCTTTTACCGTTTTAGGATTCGATACAATACCGCTTTCATACTTTTTAACTTGCTTAACATTGAATGCTTGCTCAGATATAGTCATATTTTTATGAATAAATCCTAATCCACCTTCCTGCGCTAATGTTATAGCTAAACGTGCTTCTGTTACTGTATCCATAGACGCAGAAACAAGCGGCACATTTAAATTAATCTTTCGGGTTAAACGGGTTTGTAAGTTAGCAGTATGGGGCAGTACCTTCGAATGAGCAGGCACTAGTAAAACATCATCAAAAGTTAATGCTTCTTGGGCAATTCGTAACATCGCAATATCACCAGAGTTGAGGAGAAAGTGGATACCAAAAACTTAAAAGTTGGTATCGAATATTGCGGCAGAATTTTAACCGTTTTCTTTAGTTAGGTAAACATAAATTTAGTTTAAAGCACTAATAATTTCAGTCACGAGTGCAAAAAAATGCCCTAAATATTTATCATCGCGATATACTGTCTCTCAAATCCTTTTTTACTTATTCATTAAAGCTCTTTATGACGACACAACATATTCTTCAAGTAAGTGAACTCACTCGAAAAGTTCGTTTAATTTTAGAAAGTCAACTAAATACTGTGTGGTTAACAGGTGAAATATCAAATTTTGTTGCCGCAAGCTCTGGGCATTGGTATTTGTCATTAAAAGATAACAAGTCACAAGTACGCTGCGCAATGTTTAAAGGTAACAATCAAAAAACACTTATTTCTCCACGAAATGGGCAACAAGTGTTAGTTCGAGCCAAAGTTTCTTTGTATGAACCTAGAGGTGATTTTCAACTTATTATTGAGCAAATGGATGACGCAGGCGAAGGGTTATTGCGCCAACAATACGAAAAATTAAAAAATAAACTTAACGCACTTGGGATATTTTCTCCTGCTCATAAAAAAACTATACCATCGCATATTCAAACGGTTGGAGTAGTTACCTCTCCAACTGGCGCGGCAGTGAAAGACATTTTAACGGTTATGAATCGCCGAAATCCTACTATACGCGTAATCATTTACCCTGCTTTAGTACAGGGGGAATACGCTAGTAACGATATATGCCATGCCATTGCCTTAGCGAATAGCCGCAACGAGTGCGATGTACTCATTGTAGGCCGAGGTGGTGGCTCGTTGGAAGATCTTTGGTCATTCAATGAAGAGTGTGTTGTACATGCTATTTATGATTCTGTCATTCCTGTGATCAGTGCCGTTGGCCATGAAGTTGATACAACATTAAGCGATTATGTTGCCGACTTACGCGCAGCAACCCCTTCAGCAGCAGCTGAACTAGTGTCAAGTGACCGAGATGAACTACTGCAAAAAGTCATTCTGCTTTCTCAACGTTTGAATAACGCTATAAATAGAAAAAATACAAATTTAAATCAGCAACTTAGCTATTTTCAGCATAGGTTAGCGCAAGTTCATCCTGAGCAACAATTACGTAGTCATCAGCAAAAATCTGATGAGCTCAACCAGCGCTTGAAACAAGCAATTGCGCGAACCATAACACAAGCGCAATATCAATCAGAGCAACTTCAACAACGATTATTACGCGTATCTCCCAGTAAAAAGATCAGTATGCAACAAATTCATATACAACAATTAACACAAAGATTAATTAATGCTAAACAAAATAGTTTACTGCATAAAAGTGATTTATTTGTACATTTAATAGAACAATTAAATTTGGTAAGTCCATTAGCTACTATTGCTAGGGGGTATGGAGTTATTCGTGACGCCGATAATAAAGTGATAAATTCGTGCAGCCAAGTAGCAACTAACAACGAAATAAGTGTTCAAGTTGCTGACGGTTCATTCAAAGCAACGGTTATCTAGTAAATCATACTATTCTTTTGCTGTAATGGTGCTTAACAGCAATTGACTTACTTGCTCGTTGCTTTCTGCATCAAACATTACACCAAAAGACAAGCCATCATTTTGCTGTTTTAAATTACAAACCGAGCCAATTAATTTTAAATTATCACCGCCTTGTTCATCTTCCACCACAATTTCAAGAGATTTTTTTTCAGACAGCACCAATTTCTCACCATTAACAATATTCAACTGACAACCATTAATTGAAAGATTAGTTATCGTTGTTTGCCAATAGTTCTCATCTACTTTTACTTTCGCATTAATATCGGTTTCTATGCGGATGGATGCTCGCAAGTTTTGTAAACCAACAGTACGAGGGAAATCTAATACCAAAATACGCGATGGCATTTGTAACGTTTGCTTAATAGTACTAACAAAAGCAACAACAGCTCCTTCATGCCCTTCAATCAATCCACGAACGGTAATCGTAGTACCTTGAACTAAATGCTGAGAAAACTTACCTAGCTTACCAGAATCAGGAAATTGAATTAATATATATTTCTTAGGAAGATAGCCTATAAATGTGGTTCTAAATTTACCACGTTGCCCTGCAGGCGTTGCAATATCAATAGTGACCAATGAACCTGCATGCAATAATGCTAAATTACGGTCTAAGCGTGTAACCGTATCAATATCCGTTGGTTTTACAGGCATAGGTGTACTTCCCTTAAGGTATATCAAATAACACTAGCCAAATGAGGGGGTAAAAGCAATCATTTTCAATGATGGATCAACTACGAGTAGCAAGAAAAGCACTGAGTCGTGAAAGAAGAATAAGACTTCAAAAACTCATCTGCAAGTCGTCTTTTACTCAACACTCGTAATAAGGTTATTTATTATCTTTATTATAACCTTGCGTTGCTCTCGCCATTTTCTTTTGCTCGGTAAAAGTAAGCTTTTTCTTGCCCGCAAATGGGTTAGATGTTTCTCTAAATTCTATGCGAATCGGCGTACCCATTATCTTCAATGATTTACGGTAATAATTCATTAAATAACGTTTATATGAACTAGGTAATTTTTTCGCTAAATTGCCATGTATTACAATAATAGGGGGATTATAGCCGCCAGCATGTGCATATTTCAGCTTAATACGACGCCCTTGATGCATAGGTGGTTGGTGATCAAATACCGCCATATCTAATATTTTAGTCACCATCGCAGTAGAAATTCGCTTAGTTGCACTAATAAAGGCTTCTTCAACCGACTCATATAAATGGCCTACGCCTGTACCATGCAATGCTGATATAAAATGGATTTTAGCAAAATCAATAAAACCTAAACGTCGGTCTAATTCTGTTTTTATACGGTCTTTAACATGATCATCCAACCCATCCCATTTATTAACCGCTAACACTAGCGATCGACCCGATTCAAGAATAAAACCTAATAAGCTTAAATCTTGATCCGTAATGCCTTCACGAGCGTCAATAATCAATAAACATACATTGGAGTCTTCAATAGCACGCAAAGTTTTAATCACAGAGAATTTTTCTACAACATCCGTAACATTTTTACGGCGACGAATACCTGCAGTATCAATTAAGGTATAAGAACGGCCATCGTGCTCCATCGGAATATAAACACTATCGCGAGTAGTTCCTGGAGCATCAAATACCACAACACGTTCTTCACCCAATATACGATTAGTAAGTGTTGACTTACCTACATTTGGTTTACCAATAATGGCAAGTTTTATCGTATCATTTTCTTTAGGTGCTTCTGCTACTTGCTTTGCTAACTCCGCCTCTGATAGCTCAATATCAAGTTCATCATTAGTGTAGCCATCAAACTCATCATTAAGGGAGCCTGCATTATCACCTTCAGTTTTAGGTTGACCTAACGCTTCAATGTGCGGTGTTAAGGCTAATGTTAGTAGCTGTGTAACACCACGACCATGAGCAGCAGCGATTTGGTGGACTTCTTCTCCCAAGCTTAAAGCATAAAACTCTGCCGTGGCAGAGTCAGCATCAATTCCGTCGACTTTATTGGCAACTAAAAATATTTTTTTATCTTGTTTTCGCAAATAATCAGCAATGCCAAAATCGGCCGACGTTAAGCCATCTCTCGCATCCACTAAAAAAAGTACCGCATCGGCCTCTGCAACAGCCATCAATGACTGTTCTGCCATCAATGCATCTATACCTTCTTCATCACCATGTATTCCGCCCGTATCAATAACAATAAAGGGGTGCTCTTCAACTTCCGCCTTACCATATTGACGATCACGAGTTAAACCTGGGTAATCTGCAACTAAGGCATTTCTAGAGCGCGTTAAGCGATTAAATAGTGTTGATTTACCAACATTTGGACGCCCAACAAGGGCAACAACAGGAAGCATGAAAACCTCAAAATTCTATAGTAAACGATGGATTAATTTGTAAAGCTAAACAGTACAAAAATCAAAAGTACAAAAACAAGTAACGGCTCCACATGCTATTGCATTGGAGCCGTATATAATTCTAGTATAAAAACTAGTTAGCGGTGAGCTTATTGCTCCACTTTTAAAACTTTAGGTGTTGCAATTGCTTGCAAATCACCATCACGTGATTGACTATATATAATATTATCAACCACTGTTGGCGTAGCGTGAATGCCGCTGCTATCAACTTCGTGACGAGCAACAATCTCGCCCGTTTCTTGGTCTAACCAATGCAAATAACCTTCAAAATCACCTACAACCACATAACCATCAATAATAGCTGGGCCCGTTACACCACGATTAGCAAGCTCTAGGTTACTCCAACGCTCAATGCCGTTAAGTCGATCAATGGCATAAACATGACCACGCACATTCGTTAAGAATATAGTATTACGGTAAATTGAAATTTGACGGTAGGAAGAATATTGACGTTTCCACAGAATACGGCCACTTTTAAGCTCAATGGCAACTAAATTTCCTCGCGATGAAACAGCATAAACTTTATCACCAAAAACGACAGGAGCAGAATCTACATCAATAACACGTTCAAGCTCTGTTGAGCCTGTAGGCTCGCCCACTTCAGTTGACCAACCTTGTTGACCACTATCTAATAAATAGACGTTCACGCCACCTTTGCCAGTACCTACTAACACACCACCTGATGCTAATACAGGTGCACTAATACCCCGTAACGTTAGTGCTGGTACATCTTGCTCTATTTTCCATAACTCTTTACCGTCATCAACATCCATGGCTTTCATTACACCAGAAGCTGAATTGACAACAACAATACCAGAATCGATCGCAGGGGTATTGATCACTTCCCCTTTAATGTTCGCTTGCCAAGATAATTTGCCATTTTCTGCGTCTAACGCAAAAATTTTGCCGTTTTCACTACCTATAAATATTTTATTTAACCCTGCAGCTGGGCCACCAGAAAGTAAAGCTGGAATACGGCTATCCCAAAAACTACGTTCATTTTTAACATCGCTTAAATCTGTTTCCCAAAGCGTTTTTCCTGTTTTTAAATCAAAAGCAATAACATCACCCGCACGATTGGCGCTATAAACTTTGTTATAAGCAACAATAGGTTTTAAACGTGAAAAATAGTCATCAATACCATCGCCAACACTTTCTTCCCATAAAACGTCTGGTTCAAATTTTGGTTCAAGCTCTGTCAGTTCTGCGGGTAATTCACTGATATCTTCATCATCAGTTGAAGAACATGCATGTAAAAAAAACGAAAATAAAAGTACAGAAAATACTTTAACATATTGACGAAGCAAACCACTGCCTATTTGTTTTTTAGAAAAAAGCATTAAACAACCTTATGTTACTTAGTAACTGGAATAGCAGCAGTTATATTAACAGCTGTAGCCAAATCATCTAACTTCATTTGTAAATTTGGACTACTGGCTAAACCGTCAGCATCAATAGCAGCTTGATAAGCATTACGCGCCAATTCTTTTTTACCTTGCAATAAATAGGTATCACCTTTTATTTCTTCAATCGCTGCACGAAAAGATTCAGGTAAGGGCTGAGCCAATGTAGATAATGCTTGCTCATATTGTTCTTGCTGAATTTGTACTCGTGCTAAACGTAAGCTAGCAATAGCCTTAATACCATCACTTGGGGCACTGTTAATTGCTACCGTCAACTGGGCTTGTGTATTTTTCCAATCTTTGTCAGTTGCAAACTCTTTTGCTAAAGCTAGTGCAGTAAGAGATTCATAACTTGTGCCTGCATTTTCATTAATAAATTTTTCAGCATTTTGAGCAAATGTGGCTTTATCATTAACACTTGCCTCTATTAATGTTTGATAACTATCTGAAACCGCAAGTTCCTCTTCAAGCTTACTGTCCTTATAGACATTAAAACCAATAAAACCGGCAAAACCCAGCGCAATACCTGCAATGATCATATTGCCATTTTCGGCCCAATAGCCTTTAATTGCTTCTACTTGCTGCTCTTCTGTTTGATAAATTTCCACTACATCACCTTGACTAAAAACTTTTACATTAAATTACTTAATAAACTTGGCATTTTTTCAAATGCCACACTTTGTTGTTCTTGTTGTACGCGCAAATATTTTACCATAACACTTTGCTCAGCAATTTCATCATCACCTATTATTAACGCGACTTGAGCGCCCGACTTATCGGCACGCTTTAATTGTTTTTTCATGTTGCCGCCACCACAATGGCATTGTAAACGAATATTAGGTACTTGATCGCGCCATTGTTCTGCTAATTGATTCACTTTAATTTGAGCGTCATCACCTAAAATAACGACATACGCATCAACTTGTGAACGAACATTGGCAACCGCTTGGCTATTGCTTAACATCAAGACCAAGCGTTCAATACCTAAAGCAAAACCAAAACCTGGGGTTGCTTTACCGCCAAGTTGTTCAACTAAACCATCGTAACGACCGCCAGCACAAATAGTACCTTGCGCACCAAGACTACTCGTAACCCACTCAAACACGGTGCGATTATAATAATCTAAGCCACGAACTAATCGTTCATTTAATACATAGTTAATGCCTGCAGCATCTAAACGTGCACACAAGCTATCAAAATGTTGCTGTGTTTCTTCACCAAAATAATCTGACAATTTAGGCGCACCTGTTAACACTTCTTGCACTTGTGGGTTTTTACTGTCTAACACCCGTAACGGATTAGTATGCATTCGGCGTTTAGAATCATCATCTAATAAAGCTTCACGCTCAGTTAAAAAACTGACTAATGCTTCTCTGTAATTAGCTCTTTCATCGTTACTACCTAATGAATTCAACTCTAGTGTGACAAATTCATTGATACCAAGTTCCCGCCATAAGCGAGAAGTTAGTAAAATAATTTCCGCATCAATGTCAGGTGTCGCAATACCAAAGGCCTCAAGGCCAAATTGGTGAAATTGACGATAGCGCCCTTTTTGTGGTCTTTCATGACGAAACATAGGCCCCATATACCAAAGGCGCTGCTCTTGGTTATATAAAAGTCCGTGTTGAATACCTGCACGCACACAGCTTGCCGTTCCTTCTGGACGTAATGTTAAACTGTCACCATTTAAATCATCAAAGGTATACATTTCTTTTTCAACAATATCAGTGACTTCACCAATAGAGCGTTTAAATAATGCTGTTGATTCTACGATTGGCATACGAATTTCTGCAAAACCGTAGTTGCTCGCCACACGTCGCAATACTGATTCTACCATTTGCCAGATATTCGTTTCGCTTGGCAAGCAATCATTCATTCCACGAATTGCTTGTAGCGCTTTATTTTTAGCCACGTTTTCTATCTCTCTTTTTAGTTTCTATTCTAGGGTCTGTTGACCTTTCATGTTTAAATTTTGTTCGAATTAAATGCTTTTTGATCGCGGCGCAAGGAATGTAGCATAGTTGTTCTATGTAAATTCCTTGCAACAATGAGCAAGAAGCATTTAAACGAATCCGTAGGACAGCGTTTATTAGCCATTTCTACTTCGTTATCGCTTATTAGAGTAGAACAACTACACAACATAAGCTCTGCCTTGTATAAAAGGCTAATAAACTGCTGCAAAAATAATCAGCAAAGATCAACAGACCCTATTAAAATTCATTGATTTTATGCTGCGCGCATTATACCGAATATCAATTGATTCTCAAACGAGAGAATTAATCGATTGATTTAAAATCAATTTTATTACTTTGTGCGAAACGCACTTCTATGGCTTGTGCTTTTGCTCGAATTCGTTGTTCAAGTTGGTCAACTAAATCGGTATTATCGAAACGTTCTTTTTGTCGAATACCATCTAAATAAAAGCCACTTTTTTTATTGCTACCTGTTAGACCTAAGTCAGAGACCATCGCTTCACCAGGCCCATTGACTATACAACCAATAATAGAAACATCCATAGGAGTCATAATGTCTTCAATACGTTGTTCTAACGCATTAACGGTGGCAACCACATCAAACTCTTGACGAGAACAGCTAGGACAAGCAATTAAATTAATGCCTCGACTGCGCAGTTTTAATGATTTTAAAATATCAAAGCCAACCTTAATTTCTTCCACGGGGTCAGCCGCTAAGGAAATACGTAAGGTATCACCAATGCCTTGCGCTAATAATAAACCTAAGCCAACTGAAGATTTTACTGACCCCGAACGCAACCCACCAGCCTCAGTAATACCAAGATGTAGTGGATTATCTATTTGCTTGGCTAATAACTTATATGATTCTACAGCAAGAAAAACATCGGAAGCTTTTACACTGACTTTAAACTGATTAAAATTGAGCCTATCTAGAATATCCACATGGCGCATCGCCGATTCAAGCAAAGCTTGAGGCGTAGGCTCTGTATATTTTTCTTGTATATCCTTTTCTAAGGAGCCACCATTAACACCAATGCGTATTGGAATGTTTTTATCTCGAGCGCATTCCACTACACTACGAACGCGATCTTCTCGTCCGATATTACCTGGATTAATTCGCAAGCAATCCACTCCGTATTCGGCAACTTTTAACGCAATACGATAATCAAAATGAATATCAGCTACAAGTGGCACATTCACTTGCTTTTTTATCTCTCTAAATGCTTCTGCAGCATCCATCGTTGGTACACTAACACGCACAATATCTGCTCCAACCGCTTCAAGCGATTTAATTTGTGCGACGGTAGCTGCTACATCAGTCGTTTCAGTATTCGTCATTGATTGCACTGTAATAGGTGCATCGCCACCAACAGGCACATTACCCACCATAATTTGGCGAGATTTTCGGCGAATAATTGGAGATTCTTTAAACATAATTTTTCTTACAGGTTTCTTTATGAATAGTTTATAAATTTAACGGTAAAGTGAACTTAGCAATATTTCCCTTACTGAACATAGACATATCTACAGGTTCACCATCAAATACTATGCTTGCTAATTCAGGCTTCCCGAGCGTGATTTTTAATGGTGCCGCACCGCTAATGGTCATAACATAACCCGATTTTTTTACTCCCCATGCAATGCGTTCTCCTGTAGCATCGAAAATATTAACCCAACAATCACCTGAAAAAGTAAAAACTGCGGTGCTAACATTGGCAATAGGTTGTTCATCTTCGTTAGAAAGCGTATTGGTAATTTCTTCTTCAAGTATCTCTGCAAGTGGTTCAACTGCTGTTAAATTACCATTGTTTTGGCTTGCCTGTTCCGGACTTGTTAACGGTTCTATTTGTTCTGACGCAGCCTGTTCCTTTATTGTTTCTGTACTTGGTAAATTATTATCAGGAGATAACTCTTCAGACTTATTTTCTTCATTTTCTACACTTACTGAAGGTGTAGATAATACGGGAGTTGTGAGTTCACTTGAGATTTTTTCATCAACAGATTGTTTAGGTTCTTGCTGCCACCACAGTACCATCAAACCACACAAAATGGCGACTATAAAATAGCTAAACCACATTAATCGGCTATGTTCAGCTTGTTTCTCTGTTAAATTAGAGAAACTTTGCATTTCGCTACGTTGAACTTCTGCTACACCAAGCATGTCATAAGCGTTCAGTACTTCCTTAGCATCAACATTAACTAGTTTTGCATAACTGCATAAATAACCACGATTATAAGTTGCGGGTAATTTCTGATTAAACAAGTCTTGTTCAATATTTTCCACTAAGCTTGTTTTAAACTTTAATTTTTTGGCAACATCCTCAGTGGTAAGCGATAGGTTTTTTCTCGCTTCACTCAACATTTGGCCTGGGCCAACTATCTCTATGTCTTCACTTAGCTCATCAGATTGTTTATCTTCACGAGACGATATTATTGATTTATTATTCATTTACTGATTTACCAATTTAGGGTTTTCTAAAAAAATTATATCTTTAATATGAAGATTTTTATTTTTAGCAATTTTGTTCCATCGACGTAATGCATTTATTTTTACATTATATTTCACCGAAATGCTATACAAAGTATCACCTGCACTAACTACGTGAAAGTCAGGGAAATTTTTAGATTCAACATATTCTTCAGTCGGTTGTTCTGATACCGCTTTTATTTTAATAGCTTCTTCTGCGTTTTTCTCTGCAATCATGCTTTCATCTGACATTTGCTCTGGTTGTTCTGGCTTAGACACATCAAGGAGCACCATTGTTTTTTTCGCAGCCACAACCGTATTTTGACTACTTGCTTCAGAAGCTGGTTGGTTAACTTCATTTACCCGTTGCTTTACTCTTGTTTGCTTTTCTTTAGTCTGATTCTGTTGAACAGCGTCTAACTGAGTAGTCTCAGCCATTACTTGCTTACTTTTCTGTTTTGATGCAACACCCGATGCAGGGCGTTTAATTTTAGGGGCTACTTTATTTTCTTTTTTTGGTGACAATTTCACGGTACGTTTTTTAGGGCTAGACGGTAAATTAGCCTCTTGTGAATTTTGGTATCTTTGAGCTAAATTGTCTGCCTCTATTAATTCCAATTCATTAAGCAGGTATTGTTTAGCTTCCCACGATTGAGGGTACATTTTTACTAACATGGTACCATAATTTTTTGCGACACTGCGTTGCCCAAGTTTATGATGTACTTTATAAGACAAGGCTAAAGATTGAGGACTAAAACGACGCGTTACTTTTGAAAAGCGTTGTTCAAACAGTTTAGCCTGCTGGTAATCACCCATGGCATATTGTAACTGCACCATTTGCAATAACGTAGAAGCACTACTAGGGCTGTGCAAAATAGCTTTATTCAAATATATTTCAGCCTTGCTAAAATCATCTATTTGTAAAAAACAAGACGCTAGGTTGTCATAACTTTTAGCCACTAAAACATAACTGGGTACTGCAATTGCTTTTAACAATTGTTTTTCTGCTTCCTCGACTTTATTTTTTCGACATAAATACACCCCATAATTATTTAGGGTGTCTGCATCATCACTTTTGATAGAAAGCGCCTTTTCATAAGAATCAATTGTTTGTTCGTCTTCACCTACCGTTTCATAATAGTGTGCAAATGCGGTATACACTTGAACCATATTGGGTGCAAAGTTTTTCGCTTTTTCTAAGTTTTGTTTAGCTTGGGACATATTTCCCATTTTCAGATAACCTAATCCTAACGAAATACGTGTGGCTGCCATATCATCTCTATTCGATTGATTTTGTACAACAGGCGTATTGTCATTTTCGTAACTTTGTGTAACACAACCAGATAAAAGCATCGGCAAGGCTACAAAAGCAGTAAAAATAGCTCGTTTTGTCATTAAGTATTTATCCATAATATGCTGAACTTGCTTTATTAATGTCACTTTTATGATAATGGTATTTGATAATAGCGCGATCAGAGTATCTTTACCGATATTTCGTCAGCTTTCATCTGTTTTTTTTGTGTTATAGCATTTTGTTGTAACTGCGTGCGTTTTGTTCGGTCTAATACGTCTCCAGCTAATTGTCCGCAAGCAGCGTCAATATCTTCTCCTCGCGTTCTTCGTGTTATCACCGTTAAACCATAACTCTGCAAAACTTTATCAAAGCGATCAATACGTGAATTACTTGGGCGTTTATAAGGAGAGCCAGGATAAGGATTGAAAGGAATTAAGTTAATTTTACTGGGTAAATCTTTTAAAACATGAGCTAACGCGTGTGCTTGTTCGGTAGAATCATTCACATGGTCGAGCATGACATATTCTATTGTTGCTTGTTTGTTTGCCTTTGAACCGTCAATATAACGCGCCGCCGCTGCTAAAAACTCTTCTAATGGGTATTTTTTATTAATGGGAACTAACTCATCACGCAGTGTATTATCTGGTGCGTGAATAGAAATAGCCAAAGCACAGTCAATTTTCTCTTTTAGCATATCTAACGCAGGCACAACACCCGAGGTACTTACCGTAACTCGACGTTTTGAAAGACCATAACCTAAATCATTCAACATGGTATCAAGGGCTGGAATTAAGTTTTTCATATTCAGTAACGGCTCGCCCATTCCCATCATAACAATATTGGTGATGGGCCGTTTACCTGTTATGCGAGTTGCCCCAATATCATTCGCTACACGCCATACTTGACCGATTATTTCAGCCATTGATAAATTACGATTGAAGCCTTGCTGAGCAGTAGAGCAGAAAGTACACTCAAGAGCGCAGCCTACTTGTGAAGAAACACATAAAGTAGCGCGATCATTTTCTGGTATCCATACGGTTTCAACTTCTTGACCGCCTTCTAACACAAGTGCATATTTAATTGTGCCATCGCTAGAGACTTGTTTTTGTGATATTTCAGGTGATTTAATTTCACAATATCGTTGTAATTTTTCGCGCAGCTTTTTATTTAAGTTTGTCATTTGCTCAAAATCAGAATAACCGAAATGATAGATCCATTTCATTATTTGATCTGCTCTAAAAGGCTTTTCACCTAGGGATGAAAAGTAATCACGTAACCCTTGATGGTCAAGATTCAATAAATTTACTTTAGCGCTTTCTTTGACACTTTCTTTAACGATAGGGTCGCTCATATAACAAACTCTCACAATTTATACGAAAAATAGGGAAGATACCGATGCAAATTGTACGCTTTTTAAGCTTAACTCGCAATTTTACACTTTAACTTAAAATGCAAAAAGGATTTTACTGATAACTCAGCAAAATCCTTTAAATTTAATTCATTACTTAATCAATGCACACCAAATAAATGCTAGAAAGCTTCACAGAGCGTATGGAAATACATGAGTAAAGTTCGCAGCACAACTATAACTGTGCAAAGAGTAACAATGAATTAACGAGTGCGTGGACAAATCTCATCATCAGAGAAGAAATAAGCAATTTCACGTGCTGCAGATTCTAAAGCATCTGAACCGTGACATGCATTCTCATCAATTGAATCTGCATAATCTGCACGTAATGTACCAGCTAACGCGTCGCTTGGGTTAGTAGCGCCCATGATTTCACGATTTTTAAGAACAGCATTTTCGCCTTCTAATACCTGCACCATTACAGGGCCAGACGTCATAAACTCAACTAAAGCACCAAAGAAAGGGCGCTCACTGTGTTCTGCATAAAAGCCTTCTGCTTTTTCTTTGCTTAAATGTAACATTTTAGAAGCAACAATTTTAAGACCCGCAGTTTCAAAACGGTTGTAGATTTGTCCAATAACATTTTTTGCTACTGCATCAGGTTTTACGATAGAAAAAGTACGTTCGATAGCCATGATAAGCCCTTTTTAATAAATTTAATAAATAGTTTAAGTGTAATTTAATAAATACCAAACCATCAGAAATCAAAAACAATCGGTACCTACAAATTTTGGCGCGATTATAAACGAAAAAAGTGTAAACTTCTAATATTAAGCACTCAAATTATGCAAACTCTCCATATATTTTTTTCTGGTCCTTTAGTCGTATACATCGAACATAAAAATAACAACGCATTACATTTAAAACGATGAGAATCGCTGACTAAAAAATTTTTCACCTCCTCTGCAGAGCAAGCAAACTGTCACATTTCTTTTTCTTACCAAAATAGCCCAAGATTTTTCAAATTTTTTCAGCCGAATTCATGATAGTTGGTTGTTACATTTGGTCACATTGTCGAAAAAATTCTGAAATACTTTCATAGTTCACTGCGCGGTAAAATTAAAAACAAAAATAGGAAGATCTATGCAATTTATTAAACGTGTACATGGGCAAGAACAACCTTATTGGCCAGCCGGCCCCTTTAAAATTAGATTACCTTTTATTCATTACCGCTGGGAATTACCAGAAATGATACAAGGGTTTTTCATGTTCGTGGTTGGCTTAGCCATGATCCCTTTACTTGAAAGCTATTTAGGTATGCCCTATGAAGCAGCATTAGCTTTCACCTTTATTGCTGGTATTGGTTATATTTTACCCGCATTGCTCGGTGTACCTTTAGTACCCGGTTGGATAACCCCTGCTATACCGGTTGTATTACTGTATTTAAAAGGTTTTGAACCAGGTCCTGAAGCAATTAGAGCGTTGTTTGCCTTGCAAATTGAAGTCTCTATTATTTTTCTAATTTTAGGCGCTACCCGACTAGGCTCTAAGTTAGTTGACGTCATTCCAAATTCATTAAAATGCGGCATAATAATTGGGGCAGGTATGGCAGCAATGATGGGAGAGCTCAAGGTAGGTGGACGTATTGACTCAACGCCTATTTCATTAATTGTTGGCTCTATCATTTCAGCCTATATTTTATTTTCACTGTCTTTTAAAAATGTTATCAACGAAAATTCTTTAGCACGTAGAATTGCTAATTTCGGTATGGTACCAGGAATGATCATAGCGATGCTCGTTGGCTGGACTGTAGGTGAATATCCATTACCTGAAATAAAATGGGGCATTACTAATCCTGATTTTTCTTTGATGTGGCAATACTTACCTTTTACAGTAGGTTACCCTGACTGGGAAGTATTTTTGCTAGCTATCCCAACCGCTTTAATTGCTTATGTTATTGCTTTTGGCGATATTTTAGTTGGCTTCACTTTAGTTAATCGTGTTGACCATATTAGAGACGATGAAAAAATTGAAGAAAATGTTGACCGTGTGCATTTAGTTACCGCAATTCGTAATGGTTTTCACGCATTTTTAGCACCATGGCCTGGACTCGCAGGGCCATTATGGACTGCAGCACACGCCACCGTTGCTGAGCGATATGCAATGGGTCGAAAGTCTATGGAATCAATTTATAGCGGTGGTGGTACTTTTTGGATGAGCGGTTTACTCGCGTTATTGGCATTACCTTTAGTTACTTTATTTAAACCAGTATTACCCATTGCACTCTCTCTTACGTTAGTTCTTACTGCTTACATCTGTATTATGGTAGGTATGGAACAATTAAAAAGTTCTACAGAACGAGGAGTTGCAGGTATTGTTGCAGTTACATTAGCCATGCCCGATCCTAAATCCACTATGTATGCTGTGTGTATTGGTGTCATACTTTATTTTCTCATTGAACGACCTAGATTGATGGGTAAGCATAATAGCAAAGATAACATCATATTTGCTGATGGTGAGCAGAAAGAAGTCGCACTATCTACTGGCAATAAAACACTAAAATAGGGAGAAATCCAAATGAGTACCATAAACATTTTTGAACAATATTTAGATCCAAATGAAGCAAATTATATGGCGTTAACCCCCATTTCTTTTTTAGAGCGGGCAGCATTTGTGTATCCAGATAAAATTGCAACAATTAATGGAAATATTCGCCACACATGGTTGGAAGTATTCCAGCGCTGTACACGTTTTGCTAGTGCTTTGGCAAAACGGGGAATTACTCGAGGTGATACTGTTTCAATAATAGCCCCCAATATTAGTGAACATTTTGAAGTTCACTTTGGTGTACCCATGAGTGGTGCGGTACTCAACTCAATAAATACTCGCCTTGATGCTGAGGCCATTGCTTTCATACTGGTACATGCTGAAACCAAAGTACTCATCACGGATAAAGAATTTAGCCCCGTTGTAAAAAAAGCACTACGGATGATTCCACATAAACCATTAGTGATTGATATTGATGACCCTCATTTTAATGAGGGCCAGTTAATCGGCTCAGTAACCTATGAAGAATTACTTAATGAGGGCGATAGCGATTATCAGCCATTAAGACCAGTTAATGAATGGGATGCCATCTCCTTAAATTATACTTCTGGCACAACAGGTGATCCTAAGGGCGTAGTTTATCATTACCGTGGCGCATATCTAAATGCAGTCAGCAACGTCATGTCATGGGGAATGACAGAACACCCTGTTTATTTATGGACACTACCTATGTTTCATTGCAATGGCTGGTGTTTTCCATGGTCAATTGCCGCAACAGCAGGCACAAGTGTTAGTTTACGCCATGTACGCGCTGAACCTATATTTGATTTAATAAAAACAGAAAATGTAGGGTATTTTTGTGGTGCCCCTATTGTATTAAATATGCTTAACGGCGCAGACGCATCATTAAAGGCGGGTATCAATCATACTGTAAAAGTAATGACTGCTGGCGCTCCACCGCCAGCTTCAGTGATAGAAGGTATGGAAGAGACAGGCTTTAGCGTTACTCACACCTACGGTTTAACCGAAACCTATGGACCTTCTGTTGTTTGTGCTTGGAATGACAAATGGAATAAAGAAGATGCAGAACAACAAGCTAGATTAAAGTCTAGACAAGGAGTGCGTTCTCCAATGCTTGATCAATTAATGGTAGCAGATCCTGAAACCTTAGTGCCCATGCCAAAAGATGGTAAATCGGTTGGTGAAATTTTTATGCGAGGTAACTTAGTTATGAAGGGGTATTTAAAAAACCCTTCAACGACTCAATCGGCATTTGAAGGCGGTTGGCTACATTCAGGAGATATTGCAGTTTGGCATAGTGATGGATATATTGAGATAAAAGATCGCTCTAAAGACGTTATTATTTCTGGCGGCGAAAATATTTCTAGTGTTGAAGTAGAAGATATTTTATATCGTCACCCTAAGATTCAAGAAGTTGCGGTTGTTGCTAAAAAGGACAATAAATGGGGCGAAACACCTTGCGCATTTATTACACCAATGCCAAATACAGATTTGACAGAGCAAGAAATAATCAGCTTTTGCCGAGATAATATGGCACATTTTAAAACACCAAAAACCTTTGTCTTTGGTGAGTTACCAAAAACTTCAACAGGAAAAATTCAAAAATATGTATTACGTAAACAAGCAAATGAGTAGGTAAATAAAACTCTACCTAATAGTAGTGACTCAACCATTTCCTTCCACTACTATTTTTGGGCTAGCTTCTTGTTAGCCCTTTTTTTATAATTGTCCTTTTATCTTTCATTCATTGAATTTTGCAATTCATTTTCTTAATTCTAGTAGTGTTACACACAGGTGATGAATGTTTTTACAACAAAAACTATCCCGCACTTTCTTTTCTGTTATCACTTCTATTTTATTAGTGTTACTTATTAGTATCTATTGGTACTCAGTGCCCCTAATTAACAAAGATGTTTATCAAATTGAAAAAAATGCTAGTCGCTTAGTGTTAAACAATATTTTTGAATTAGCCAGCAGTATGCAACTAGATTTAAAACCAGGTAAAGAAGCCGCTGTGCAACGATTACGCGAAATTATCAAAAAAAGTGTTGTGGCAAAAACAGGGTATCTTTTCATTTTTGATGAACAAGGTCATATGCTGCATCACCCCAACCCAAACATTAATGGAACCAACGCCCAACAACTTAAAAATGGGCAAACAGGTAGATATATATTACAAGATTTGATGGCTGTTGCAGACACGGGTAAAGAGCTTGAATATAAATGGGATAAACCTGACGATCCAAATAACTATCGTTATAGTAAATTATCTTTAGTGCGTCATTTACCTGAATTAGGTTGGTATATTTGTTCTTCGGTTTACATAGATGAATTACAAAGTAGCGGTAAACTACTTAGCCAACGAATCTTAACCATTGGTTTTATTGCTTTTATGTGCGCAATTTTCTTAGCTTTAATTTTTTCATATTGGGTCACCAAACCAATAAATGCGCTTGCTTTACTTGCAAAAAAAGTCAGTCAAGGCGATTTAACCGTAACCAGTGGCATATCACGTAGTGACGAATTAGGCATTTTAGGCAAGTCATTTGATGATATGGTAAAGCAAATGCGAGAAAATATAGAAATGCTCGATTTAAAAGTGGCTTCTCGTACTAAAACTTTAGCCAAAACCAACACACAATTACAACAAGCAATGACTGAAAGCCAACAGGCACAAAAACAATTGGCTCAAATACAACACATTAATGCCATAGGACAACTTGCTGGCGGTTTAGCTCACGACTTTAATAATATATTGACGATTATTCTGGGTAATCTGCATGCGGCTCAACAAGATAACCAGCATAATGAAGCGCTACTACTACGTTTGCTTCCCGCAATAAAAGCCTCACGCAAAGGTAGTGATATTACTAACCGTTTATTGGCCTTTTCAAGACGACAATATTTAATCCCTTGCAAAGTAGATATTAGCGAATTAGTTAATGAAACAATTGATCTATTAAAGGGATCATTACCCAGCAAAATAACAATTAATACCAATTATTCAAATAAACAACTCACAGCTTATGTTGATGCTAATCAACTAGAAAATTGCTTAATTAATTTAGTTTTAAATGCAAAAGATGCCATGCCAAACGGCGGTGAAATTAGCATTACAGTCAGTAAAAGAACGGTAAATGACATATTACAATTTGATGAATGTGTTAAATTTGGAGACTATGTTGATATTACTATTTTAGATAATGGTTCAGGGTTTTCAGAGCAAGCGATTAATAAAGCATTTGAACCATTTTTCACCTCTAAGGCCACTCACCAAGGTTCTGGTCTTGGTTTGAGTATGGTTTTTGGGTTTATTAAACAATCTAAAGGTTATATTCATATTGCCAATCAAGAAAACAGTGGAGCCAAAATATCATTATTATTGCCTTTACTTGCTTATGAAAAAAACGAGGTAACATCAAAGGCCTCAATACGGGGCAATAGCGAAATATCCAAAGAAACAAACTTCTCAAACAAGCTAATTTTGTTAGTTGAAGATGACAACGATGTCCGTGCTATTATTAGAGAGCAATTAATCTCATTTGGTCTTAATGTTATAGAAGCAAATGATAGTGATGAAGCAGAACAACTTATTGAAACTATAAATGACTTATATGGTATGGTTTCGGATATTAGCATGCCCGGCAATAAAGATGGCTTTGAGTTGGCTGCTCTATTAAAATGCCGCTCACCAAATTGTAAAATTGTGCTCATGAGTGGTTACTTTCAACAAAAGAACAAACCGAATGAAGATGTGCCTATTTTGTTAAAAAAACCTTTTGAAGCAAATAAATTATTTCAAGCATTACAATAAACAACGAGGTAATGACTCTTGTGAACACAAAACCCTTAATTTACGTCATCGATGATGAGCCAGAAATATGTAACTTGGTTTGCCAAGAACTTAACCGCTATAACTTTAATACAAAAGCCTTTTGTACAGGTGAGCAAGCCTTATTAGCAATAAAGAAACAACTGCCATCACTTTGTATTATTGATCTTGGTTTACCTGATATGGATGGTTTATCACTGGTCAAAGAGCTTTTTGATGATAAAAAAACGGGTGTTATTATTTTATCTGGCCGAAATAGCTTACCCGATAAAGTATTAGGCTTAGAATTAGGGGCTGATGATTATATTAGTAAACCTTTTGATCCTAGAGAGCTTGTTGCCCGGGTTAAAAGTATTATTCGTCGTGTTGTAGTGAATGAACTACCAAGAAAAACATCCCATACAGCTAGTTTTGGTGACTGGACATTTGAGCAATCCACGCTTACGTTAAATAACAAAAAAGGTGAAAGTTTCATGCTAAGCGCTGCTGAAGCTGAAATATTCATGATATTACTCAAAGCACCACGACAAATTTTATCACGAGAGCGTTTACTGAGCGAGGATGCGACATCTTTTGATCGAAGTATAGATGTTAGAATGTCAAGATTAAGAAAAAAGATAGAACAAGATCATAAAAACCCAAAGATAATCAAAACAGTATACGGTGCTGGCTATATTTTTACATTAGAAGTTACTTGGCAGTAATGAATATTACCGCCAAGCTAAACGCGTTAAATGATACCCTTTTTTATATTTTTCTTTCAGCCATTTATTTGGTTAACAATGGATGTCTAAAACTTATAAGCTAATACGTTTATATTGACGATATTCAGGCTGCCAAAAATTACGCTCAATTTTAGCCAATATTTTTTCATCAGGTAATTCAAGCGCCAATCCTTGTTCATAGGCCACTTTAGCAACAGCAAAAGCCATATCTTTACTCAACTGCGCTATTTCTGTGAAAGGCGGTAATAATGAGCCTTCACCAGTATTGGCTAACGGCGAAGCCGCTGCTAATGTTTCGCTGGCTACTTGTAACATTCTATCGGTTATGCGTTTAATATTCGCTGAAATAACAGCTAAACCAATGCCAGGGAAAATATAACTATTGTTACATTGCGCAATTGAGAATATTGCACCTTGATATTCAACGGGATCAAATGGGCTACCTGTAGCAATAATCACCTTTCCATTTGTCCAATTAATCACTTGTTCTGGTGTCGCTTCAACTTGTCTTGATGGATTACTCAATGGAAAAATAATGGGCTTATCACAATGTTGCTTCATTGCTTTAATGACGTCTTCACTAAACAAACCAGCTTGACCTGAAACTCCAATTAAAATATCAGGTTTAGCACCGTGCATCACCTCTAATAGCGATGCATATTCTCCGCTGATGTCCCATGAAGAAATCGCCACATTACTCTGTACTAATTTTTGTTGGAAATCTCTTAAGTCATTCATACCTTGAGTTAATAAGCCAAATCGATCAACCATAAATATTTGGCTTCGTGCTTCATTAGGCGAAATACCTTCACTGACCATTTGCGTTATAATTTGTTCTGCAATACCACAACCTGCCGAGCCAGCACCAACAAAGGCCACTTTAAGTTGCGACAATTTAACGCCTTTACTTCTACAAGCAGCAAGCAATGTTCCAACGGTTACTGAAGCTGTACCTTGTATATCATCATTAAAACAGCATATTTGATCACGATAACGATTTAACAATGGCATAGCATTTGGTTGAGCAAAGTCTTCAAACTGCAACATAACATGCGGCCATCGGCGTTTAACAGCAGTAATGAACAACTCTAAAAACTCATCATACTCGGCCTGTCCAATACGTTTATGGCGAGCACCCATATACATAGGATCGTCTAATAATTTTTGGTTATTTGTTCCTACATCTAACATCACGGGTAAAGTATACGCGGGGCTGATCCCCCCACAAGCGGTATACAAAGACAGCTTGCCGATAGGAATACCCATACCACCAATACCTTGATCACCTAGTCCTAAAATGCGTTCTCCATCAGTCACTACAATAACTTTTACTTTATTTTTAGTAGCATTTCTTAAAATATCATCAATTTGGTATCTGTCTTCATAAGAGATAAATAAACCTCGTGAACTTCGATAAATATCTGAGAATTGTTCACAAGCATCCCCTACTGTTGGTGTATAAATAATTGGCAGCATTTCAACTAAATGACGTTGTACTAATTTGAAGAATAAAGTCTCATTATTATCATGTATCGCACGTAAATAAATATGCTTATTGATATCATTATGAAAAGAGCTGTACTGCTGATAGGCTCTGTCAACCTGTTCATCTATTGTTTCAAACCGTGGCGGTAATAATCCTGTTAAGTTAAAATTAATACGTTCTTGGCGATCAAAGGCACTACCTTTATTTAATAAGGGGGTTTCTAATAATGTTGGGCCGGCGTAGGGGATATATAATGGGCGATTACTTTTAGTCATTGGCGTTGGCTACTTCTATTACTATTTATTTTTTTGATAAGTTATTGCTTTGATGAATAGTAGAAATACACCAAATCAATGTTGTGCGGCAGTATAAATGATTTTTGCAATAGAGGATAGACTAGCTTAGTCAACTTCATCAATCCAAGCCAACTGTATAGCTTCTAACACGCGCTCACCACAGTGCGAGGGCTCATCGTCAAAACGTTCAAGATCCAACACCCATTGACGAAGATCGGTAAAATGTAACGTTAAAGGGTCAACATTGGGGTGTTGTTCAATAAGATCCAACGCAATTTCTAATGAATCAACCCACTTTAATCCTGATGAAGTGCTCATAAATATTTCCTGATAATAAGAAGCTAAAGAATTTTGCTAAAATAATAAATGAAACCAAAAGTAATCTACTAGTAACATTAGTACAAGCCATAATAATAGCAACCTTGCTCGTTTACAAAAAGCACAATCCGTATGCCACCATTGGCGAAGCTGACTGAGTAACGTGTTTTGGGTCATTTAACTGAATAACCTTTTTAGCATGGTTCTGCTTTCCCTTGGATTTGCTAACCTTGTAATATTTTCACCACAATGTAACGGTTTAAAACCATTAATACCAATATAAGTTTGTGGTTTATCTTCAAGATTAGTTTTCTTTTGAAAATCACCCGTTGCAGGGTTAAATCGATACTCTTGCGACCATTGTGTAATACTAGCCGTTAGGGTATTAATTGCCTCAATAACATATGTAACTTCCTCGTCGGTGGTTGTTGGATGAAAAGAAGCGCGTATCCAGCCTGGTTTTTCACAGAAATCGCCCTCATCAATTTGTTGAGTAATTTTTTGTGATTTATCATGATCAACATTAAGCAAAATGTGACCATACGTGCCCGCACATGAACAACCACCACGTGTTTGAATACCAAATTTGTCGTTAAGTAAACGTACGACTAAATTATAATGCACGTTTGTAATATAAAACGATACGATAGCTAGGCGGTCGGTAATTCTCGGCTCAAGCATCTTTACCTGCTCATTTTTGCTAAGTTCCCCCATAACATGGTCAACTATCTCTTTCTCACGTACGGCAATATTTTCGGTACCCATAGCCTCTTTAACCTTAATCGCTAAAGCTGTACGTATACATTGTAAGAAACCTGGTGTCCCACCATCTTCACGTATTTCTATATTATTGAAAAAACTATGTGATCCCCACGGATTTGTCCATGTTACAGTGCCACCACCAGGGTGATCTGGCACTTTATTTTTATATAAGGTTTTGTTAAAAATGAGTACACCTGAACTGCCTGGCCCACCAAGGAATTTATGAGGTGAAAAGAATATAGCGTCTAAAGCTTGTGCTTTACTGACTGGGTGCATATCAATATCAACATAAGGTGCTGAGCAAGCAAAATCTACAAAACATAAACCGCCATGCTGGTGCATTATTTCTGCCAGTTGATGATAAGGTGTTTTGATTCCTGTAACATTTGAACACGCTGTAAATGTACCAATTTTTATTTTACGATTTTTATAACGTTCTAATAAATCGACTAAGGCATCTAGTGACGGCAAACCATTGCTATCACTTGCAACAATCTCTAAAGTAACATCACACTCATACCAAGTAGTTTGATTTGAGTGATGCTCCATATGCGTAATAAAAACAACGGGCTTGTCCTCCTCACAAAAGATTACTTGCTCAGCCATCCGCTCTGGAATTCGTAATCCTAAAATTCGTTGAAACTTATTGACCACATCTGTCATGCCTGCACCAGAGGTGATTAAGATATCATTATCACAAGCATTAACATGTCGTTTAATTACTTTTTGAGCATCATGATATGCCAAGGTCATGGTGCTACCCGTTAAATTAGTTTCAGTATGAGTGTTAGCAACATAAGGTCCAAGGGTATTCGTTATATAGTCTTCAATGGGTTGGTATAAACGTCCACTCGCTGTCCAATCTGCATAGATAATATGTTGTTGCTTGCCATTAATTTCATGGGTCAGATTTTGACCAATGATATGTTGGCGAAATTTAGAAAAATGTTGTGCTAACAACATAATAGCATCCTCTTATGCACCACTATTTTGAATAATGGTAAATTAATATAAGAAAGAGCTGTTATACCTACCTTTACCTATTTTCAGGCATAATTAATGGTAATTCTGTAGAACGTTTTATCTCTTCCATAGCAAAACTAGAGGTGACATCAGTCAAGCTTGTTGCCTGAATAAAGCGTTGATAAAACGCATCATAGCTAGCAATGTCTTTGACAACTACCCGAAGCAAATAATCATACTCGCCACTCATACGATAAAAATCCACGACTTCTGGAAATGCTGAAACAGTTTTAGAAAACTGCGCCAGCCAATCACTGTCATGCTTACTGGTTTTTACTTGAACAAACACTGAAACACTTAGGTCTAACAATTTTGCATCAAGCAAGGCCACTTTACGTTTGATGATACCGCTTTGTTCTAGTTTTTGTAGACGACGCCAACAAGGAGTTTTAGTTAACCCGACTCGTTTGGCTAACTCATCTATCGCAATACTAACATCACGCTGTAAAATAGCAACAAGCCGCAAATCTATGTCATTTAAATCCATTTTGTTCCACATATTATAAAATATTTAAAACAAAATACTAAGTAACAACAAAAAAAGCAAGTAAATAGAAAATTTATAAAAAGAAAAAGTAAAAGAGAGGAATTAAGTTTTTTCGAGAATAGAAATAAATAGTAAAAATATTTCATTATTTAGGGAAAATCAATAACGGTTACCTGTGTTTTAGACAAAGCACACGCTTTAACCTATTAACCACTTATCAGACATTTACACTAAAAAGTCATTGGCAATGAGTTAACTAATGTTCCTTTCTTATCATCAAGCCCGTTAATACAAACCCGACCAAAAATTTGCACCCCCTTAAAACCTTAGAGCACTTTAATGCCTTCTACACTAGAAAATCATAATTCAAATCAATTGTTGTTGCTGATGCAGAGCTTATACAAAGAGATATTACAATAGCAACCATCAATTTTTTAACGCTATTAGTAAACATAGAACCCCTTGGTTTTATCTTGATAAATAAACATTCAATTATCTTTTTT
The DNA here is from genome assembly GCF_053543955.1 of Colwellia sp. E150_009. NCBI lineage: Bacteria > Pseudomonadati > Pseudomonadota > Gammaproteobacteria > Alteromonadales > Colwelliaceae > Colwellia > Colwellia sp. E150_009. The sequence continues at coordinate 11,738 of NZ_JBHFOM010000020.1, read as the reverse complement.
ATATTGAAAATATTTCAAGAAATTAACATACTAGTTGTCATTATTGATTAAATAGTTAAAGTAAAGGTAACTGGCCCATCATTTAGTAGCTTAACTTTCATATCCGCAGCAAATTCACCTGTTGGTACACTAAAACCTTTTTCACGTAATTGCTGACAAAAATATAGATACAAATCATTGCTAAATTCTGGTTTCGCGGCTGAAGTAAAACTAGGGCGCATAGCGCTATTGGTATCTGCCGCTAAAGTAAACTGTGAAACAACCAAAATATCACCATGAATTTGTTGAACATTAAGATTCATTTTTCCATTTTCATCATTAAATACACGATAACCTGCCACGCGTTCAGAAAGGCGCTTTGCTTTGGCTTGTGTATCTTCAGGTTGAACTGCAAGAAAAACCAGTAAACCTTGGTTAATTTCGCCCACAACTTTCTGGTTTACCGTAACACTCGCCCAACTAACTCTTTGAATTAAAGCTATCATACAAGTTCATCCTCCCCCTCAGATTCGTTTTCTAGTTCATATTCTTGTAAAGACACGGTAATAACTGCGCCACCTAAAACAATAACCCAAGATAAATAAACCCATAAAAACAAAATAGGCACTATTGATAAGGCGCCATATATAGCTTGATAAGATGGAAAGGCTGTAAGGTATTCTGCAAATATTTTTTTGGCAAGCTCAAATAAAACGGCCGCAATTAATGCACCAAAGAAAGCAAATTTAAATGGTACTGGTTTATTGGGTACCAACATATAAAGTAATATAAAAGCCGCCATTGAAGACATTAACGGTAATAAACGGAATAGCGTATTAGTAATACCAAAACTATCTTCCACTCCCGTTGTTACCAGTGACACTATGTAAGAGGTTATGGCAATACTTGCACCAACTAATATTGGTCCTAAGGTCAAGATCATCCAGTACATAGAAAATGACGTAATTACACGTCGCTTTTGGGTTACTTGCCAAATATTATTGAATGTTTTATCGATAGACGATATTAGTAATAAGGCAGCAAAAAACAAAAATGAAATAGCAACAGCAGACATTTTTGACGCGTTATCAACAAAAGAGGATAAATATTTTTGCACCACATCACTTGCCGTTGGCATAAAATTATCATAAACAAATTGTTCTACACTATGATGAATGTCTGCAAAAATAGGAAATGCTGTTGCCACGGATAAAGCAACAACCATCAAAGGGACAAGTGACATTAAACTAACATAAGACAAATAACCTGCAACAACTTGTAATTGCGCTTTTTTTATTCGCACTAATAAATAGTGAAAGAAAGAAACATAATGTCTTAAAGGTAAGGAATTTTGTAGCCGTTTATAATGTGTATACAGTGAACTCATATTTACTAACAATTTGGTTATTTTTAAATGCTTAAGATTATATTATGATAACAGTAATGAGTTTACTAGCAAGGTGTGATATGTCGGAACAAGGTTCAGCAGGCAATGTTATTGCCGCAATTTGTAATGTGTTTTTCCCTGGATTAGGTCAATTAGTGCAAGGAAGAATATTGCCTGCACTTATTTTTGCCATTGTTTGTGTTGGAGGCTATGCTTTGTGGTGGTTTATTATTCCTGCCATTATTGCTGGAATCTTTCACTTATATGCAATTATTGATGCAGCGACTTATAAAAATAACCGTTAGTTAAAATAACTTTTAGCTAAATTTACACAGGGGTGATAAAAAAAGCCGTCTGACTATGCATCAGACGGCTTTTTAATTTCTACAATAATGCGTTTGAAGATTACTTCAACATATTACTTTGCTGAGCGACCTTCACGTTTTCGATCATTCTCTTTCAAGAATTTCTTACGAATACGGATATTCTCTGGCGTCACTTCAACTAACTCATCATTATCGATAAATTCTAATGCTTGCTCTAACGTCATTTTAATCGCTGGCGTTAATACTTGCGCTTCATCAGTACCAGACGAACGCACGTTAGTTAATTGCTTACCTTTTAGAACATTTACAGTTAAATCGTTGTCACGATTATGAATACCAACAACTTGCCCTTCATAAACATCAACACCATGACCAATCATCATACGGCCACGAGATTGAAGGTTAAAAATAGCATTTGTTAACGCTTTACCTGTTGCATTGGCAATCATCACGCCATTTAAGCGTTGACCAATATCGCCACCTTTATGAGGACCATATTCAAAAAATGTGTGGTAAATCAAACCTGAACCCGAAGTAATAGTCATAAATTCAGTTTGGAAACCAATTAAACCACGACTTGGCATGATGAAATCCATGCGGATTCGTCCTGTTCCGTCTGGTGCCATATCAGTTAATTCGGCTTTACGAATACCCATTTTTTCCATGATAGTACCTTGATGTTGCTCTTCAACATCAATCGTTACTGTTTCATAAGGTTCTTGTAATACACCATCAATTTGACGTTCAATCACTTCTGGACGAGATACAGCCAATTCATAACCTTCACGGCGCATATTTTCAATTAATATACCAAGGTGAAGTTCACCACGACCTGAAACTTTAAATTTATCAGGGTCATCTAATTGTTCAACACGTAATGCCACATTATGAACTAATTCTTTTTCTAAACGGTCTTTAATATTACGTGACGTTACAAACTTACCTTCTTTACCACAAAATGGTGAGGTATTAACTTGAAAAGTCATATTAATAGTCGGTTCATCAATTGACAACGCTGGTAAACTTTCAACTTCATTAGGACAACAAATCGTATCAGAAATTTTTAATTCACCTAAACCTGTAATAGCAATAATATCACCAGCCTCAGCAATTTGAGTTTCATGACGATCAAGTCCTAAATAGCCGAAAACTTTACCGACTTTACCATTATGAAGATTACCTGATGCACATTTCACTGTAACTTGTTGGTTTGGTTTTACACTTCCGCGAGTAATACGTCCTACACCGATTACACCTAGGTATGAACTATAATCAAGTTGCGAAATTTGCATTTGAAATGAACCATCGGGATCAGCATTTGGTGAAGGCACTTCATTAATAATTGTATTAAATAAAGGCGTCATATCAGAACCAACTTCACCTTCTTCAAGCGAAGCCCAACCATTAATAGCTGAAGCATAAACAACTTTAAAATCAAGTTGCTCATCAGTTGCTCCTAATTTATCAAATAATTCAAAAACTTGATCCATAACCCAATCAGGACGCGAACCAGGTTTATCAACTTTATTGATAACAAGAATTGGCTTCAAACCTTGCGCAAACGCTTTTTGCGTAACAAAGCGTGTTTGTGGCATAGGGCCTTCTTGAGCATCAACAATAAGTAATACACTATCAACCATAGACATTACACGCTCTACTTCACCACCGAAATCAGCATGGCCAGGAGTGTCAACAATATTGATACGGTAGTCATTCCAGTTAACAGCGGTATTTTTCGCTAAAATTGTGATTCCACGTTCTTTTTCAATATCATTTGAATCCATAACACGTTCGTCATGACCAACACGCGCATCTAAGGTACCCGACTGCTCAAGTAATTTATCTACAAGGGTGGTTTTTCCATGGTCAACGTGGGCAATGATGGCAACGTTACGTAATTTATCTAACACAGGCGTTTACTCGCTGTTACTATTATTTATATCGCAACTAACTAGAAGCTGTGCATAAATAACTATGGCTATAAGTGGGCGCGCATTATACAGTAGATTCGTTTTAAAAGATATTAATTATCCAAAGCTAATTTTGTATTCAAACTACATTTGATCAAATTATTCATAAATTACTTAATCAACAACGAAGCAATATCCACAAAAAGGTAAATTAAATACAACAAAAATATTTAAATACTATATAGTTATTTGCAGATTATTATCGTTCAATGCGATATGCACCAAAAAGATCAGTTGCCGCACCAACATGGTGCTTCAATGTTTTTACACATTAACTAAATCATTGTTTATAAAAGATTAAATTATTGGCATAATAATAGCTTAATATAAAAACAAGAATTGGTGTATACCAAAAGAAATAAAACTAACCTCACTGGAGAGACTAAAAATGTCACAAGCAGTATTTGATTTAATAAAAGAGCACGACGTCAAATTTATTGACCTTCGTTTTACCGACTCAAAAGGTAAAGAGCAACACGTTTCTATTCCTCATCATCAAGTTGATGAAGATTTCTTCGAAGATGGCAAAATGTTTGATGGCTCGTCTATCCAAGGTTGGAAGGGTATCAATGAATCTGACATGGTTATGATGCCTGTAGCTGACTCTGCTGTATTAGACCCTTTCTCTGAAGCATCTACATTAATTATTCGTTGTGACATTTTAGAACCAAGCACAATGCAAGGTTACAGCCGTGATCCTCGTTCAGTAGCAAAACGTGCTGAAGAGTATATGCGTGGTACAGGTCTTGCTGACACCGTGTTAATTGGTCCAGAACCAGAGTTTTTCTTGTTTGATGATGTTCGTTTTAGCACCGATATGAGCGGTTCATTCTATAAAATTGATGATAAAGAAGCTGCATGGAATTCAGGTACTGAATATGAAGAAGGCAATATGGGTCACCGTCCTGGCGTAAAAGGTGGTTATTTCCCTACTTCTCCTGTTGATTCATCACAAGATATTCGCTCAGCCATGTGTTTAGTAATGGAAGATATGGGCCTAGTGGTTGAAGCTCATCACCATGAAGTAGCAACAGCAGGTCAAAACGAAATTGCTTGTCGTTTTAATACGATGGTATTGAAGGCTGATGAAGTACAAACTTATAAATATGTTGTACATAACGTAGCTCACGCTTACGGTAAAACGGCTACTTTCATGCCTAAACCATTAGTAGGTGACAATGGCTCAGGTATGCATGTTCATCAATCACTTGCTAAAGATGGCGTTAACTTATTTGCTGGTGATAAATACGGCGGTTTATCTGAAATGGCGCTTTATTATATTGGTGGTATTATTAAACACGCTAAAGCATTAAATGCGTTCACTAACCCATCAACTAACTCTTATAAGCGTTTGGTTCCTCACTTTGAAGCACCTGTAATGCTTGCTTATTCAGCACGTAACCGTTCTGCATCTATTCGTATCCCAATTGTGCCATCACCAAAAGCAATGCGTATTGAAGCCCGTTTCCCTGATCCAGCGGCAAACCCCTATTTAGCTTTTTCAGCATTATTAATGGCTGGCCTTGATGGTATTAAAAACAAGATACATCCTGGCGATGCAATGGATAAAGATTTATATGACCTGCCAGCAGAAGAAGCAGCAGCTATCCCACAAGTAGCAACCTCTTTGGATGATGCCCTTGACAGTTTAGAAGCAGATTATGAGTTTTTAATCGAGGGCGGTGTTATGGATAAAGACATGATTGATGCATACATAGCACTCAAACGTGAAGAGTCACAACGTGTTAACATGACAACACACCCTGTAGAGTTTGAATTATACTATAGCGTATAATAAAACAGCCTCTTTAAAAAAACTCACTTCGGTGAGTTTTTTTATGCCCAAATATAAAAATAGAAGAAAGTTACTTTTCTGTGGTAAATAGGAACTTTTTTGTATAGATTGTAGATATCTATGTTCACATTTTGTAGAGAATTTGGATATATCTGAAAGTACTGGATATACTTAATTGATTATGACTAAATTTATTTTACTAATATTGCTAACCTTATCGCTCTCAATTCCTGTCAACGCGAGTACAGCAAAAATCTATGTGTGGCGTAATGAAAATGGCGAATTAGTATATTCTGATACCCCTAGACCGGGTGCTGAAGAAGTAAAAACCAGAAAAGGTAATGTAATAAAGTCATCAACAACTTTAGAAACACAAGTTCTTGATATAAAGCCAAAGAAAATTACTGAAGATTATCAAGTAACTATCAGCCATCCGCAAGACAACGCCACTATTAGAGATAATACAGGGTCTGTTTTTGTCAGTGGCATCATTACGCCAATTTTTAAACGCGGTTTAAAAATTCAGCTCATCTTAGATGATAAACCTTATCAACAACCGCAAAGCGACACACGCTTCTCGCTTCGCAATGTAGACCGTGGCGAACACCAAATAAAAATGAAAATATTTAACGAACAAGGCAAGATAATTGCATCATCTAAGCCAATAACGTTTTATATGCACAGAGCTTCTGTAAATTAGTAAAGATTAGCACTAAACTGCAGCATCGAGCACTGCAAATAAAACCTTTCTAGAATATACTAAACTGACCGCACCATATTAGTGCATCGTTAGTGTAAATATGAGGCTTTATGTTGCACACAAGAAAAAAAATCCAACAACTTAAAATTGGTTACCAGCAAACACTGGCTAATCAACTAGTCACGGCTGTGCTTATACTTGATCAAAACTTAACAATTTGTTACGTAAATCCTGCCGCAGAAGCATTATTAATTAAAAGTTTAAATAAATTATATGGGTGCCCTTATGATTTGATTTTTACCAATACTTCATTAACGCGCACTCGCTTAGAACTGCTACTTAAAACAGGTCAAGAGCTTACTGACAGTGAGATTGAAATAGAGCTTGGTGAAAATCATCGATTTACCGCTGAGGTAACTGCTTCTGCAGTAGAATTTAATCATCTACCACATGTACTGATTGAATTTAAACAAATCGATCAGCAAAAACAAATTAGTTTAGAAGTATTTCAGCATCAACAATGGATTGCCGCCCGAGATTTAATTAAAGGCTTAGCCCATGAAATAAAAAACCCCCTTGGAGGACTTCGTGGGGCTGCCCAGCTATTAAATAAAGAACTTGATAAAGAGCAGCAAGAATACACAGAGATGATTATTGAACAAGCCGACAGATTAACAAATTTAGTAGATAGGTTACTAGGGCCAAATCAATTACCTCAAATTGAAAGCCACAATATACATTCAGTATTAGAAAAAGTTTGTCAGGTGGTTAATTTTTCAAATGAAAAAACGATAAAATTAAAGCGGGATTACGACCCATCAATTCCAGCAATAGAGTGCGACCAAGAAAAGATACAACAAGCCGTACTCAATATAGTAAATAATGCCATACAAGCCATTCCAGCTAATAGCACGATCACATTAAAAACACGCATTGCTAGTAACAAAACCATCAATGGTAAGCAAGTAAAACTCGCAATAAAAATTAGCATTATTGATGACGGCCCTGGTATACCTCCTGAAATCCAAGATACGTTATTTTACCCTATGGTGTCAGGGCGTTCGAATGGTACAGGCTTAGGTTTGTCTATTGCACAAACACTCGTCAACCAGCACAACGGTAAATTGGCTTGTCATAGCCGTCCTGGACATACGGAATTTATAATACTACTGCCTTTAACATAATCTAACAGAATAAAACATAGTCCCCGATATATGGGCATAACGTTAACCCGAGAGAAAGCATAATGATCACTGAACAAGTATGGATAGTTGATGACGACAGTTCGATTAGATGGGTTTTAGAAAAAGCCTTCACTAAAGCAAACATTACAAGCGCGTCATTTGAAAGTGCAAATAACTTATTAATTGCACTTGATCATGATCAACCCGAAGTTATTATATCTGACATTCGAATGCCCGAAATTGATGGCATGAGTTTACTTAATGCAATAAGCCAAAATCACCCAGATATCCCCGTAATTATTATGACCGCACACTCTGATTTAGACAGTGCTGTTAATGCTTACCAAGGTGGTGCGTTTGAGTACCTACCAAAACCTTTTGACGTGGATGAAGCGGTCACTCTAACAAAACGTGCTTTGACTCACGCCCGGGAACAAAATGCAAAAAAACAACAGAAAGAAACGGCCCCCCTTGCTTCAGGATTAATCGGTGAAGCTCCAGCAATGCAGGAAGTTTTTCGGGCAATTGGGCGTCTATCTCGTTCAAGTATAAGCGTTTTAATTAACGGTGAGTCTGGTACAGGTAAAGAATTAGTTGCTCACGCCTTACATTCACATAGTCCGCGATCGAAATCACCTTTTATTCCATTAAATATGGCAGCGATACCAAAAGACTTAATAGAGTCAGAATTATTTGGTCATGAAAAAGGTGCCTTTACTGGCGCAAACTCGGTACGCCAAGGCCGGTTTGAACAGGCCCACGGTGGCACTTTATTTTTAGATGAAATTGGCGATATGCCGTTAGAAATTCAAACACGATTATTACGTGTGTTATCAGACGGGCAATTTTACCGTGTGGGTGGGCATTCGCCTGTACAAGTTGATGTACGTATTATAGCTGCAACACACCAGAATTTAGAAGACAGAGTCAATAGTAATGAATTTAGAGAGGATTTATTCCATCGTCTCAATGTGATTCGTATTCAATTACCCAGTTTGCGAGAAAGACGAGAAGATATACCACAGCTTAGCCAGCATTTTCTTAAACAAGCTGCCAATGAATTAAGTGTTGAATCGAAAACAATCAGTAAAAAAGCAGCCGCTTTTTTACAGCAATTTCAATGGCCTGGAAATGTACGCCAACTTGAAAATATTTGTAGGTTTCTCACTGTGATGGCTAGTGGTCAAGAAATATTACTCGAAGATTTACCCAGTGAATTAACAGAGGTCACCACCAAAAACAATGCTGAAGTTTCTTCATGGCAATCAGCATTAAGTGATTGGATGGATCATGAGCTAGCCCAAGGCCATGATGCAATTTTAAACACCGCAATGCCCGAGTTTGAAAAAGTAATGTTAGAACGCGCACTACTATTTACCCAAGGCCACAAACAAGATGCAGCAAAGAAACTAGGCTGGGGAAGAAATACACTAACAAGAAAATTAAAAGAACTAAATTTGTAAGAGAGCATGTTGTTAATGAAAATACTCTCGCAAACGATTTAAAGGATTAATTAAGAGCTACAAGTATCTTCATCACATGACTTACAGCTATTACACAACTTAATATTAATATAATGGGCTGCAATTATTAGGCTTGCGCCACCAAGGATAAAATAAATCTCAACTGATTCGGAGAAATCATGTTTTATCCAATAAAGTGCAACACCTAAATATAGCAAATAAAATGGGTATAGACGTTTGTGATAACGTTTAAACCCTGAAAAAAGAGCCATTGTACCTAATGCAGCTGTCATCAGTAAAAATACATGCTCCCATGTGTGATCAACTAAGAAGCTTAAACCCATCAAGGGTAAAATAGGGATAAGAATAGGCAATAGTATACAATGTAATGCACACAATGATGTTGCTGTAATGCCGATTCGATCTAACATGATATCCCAACGTATAGTTTAAGTAGTGATTTTATTGATTGTTTATTTAGCAAGACCACGCATAGTAACGCTATAATGTAATAATATCACAATTGATATATCATAACATTAGTTTAATAATAAAAGTTTAACTATTTTCAATTGAGAAACTAATAACATCTTTAATATGAGTAGATTTTAACGCTAACATAATCAAACGATCTATACCTAAAGCAACGCCTGCACATTGCGGCATCCCAGACACCAAGGCAGAAATGAAATTTTGATCTATGAGTTTCTCCTCAAGACTTAAAGAAACTCGTTTCTCATTATCTATTTGAAAGCGCTCAATTTGCTTTATACTGTCTGTTAATTCATTAAAGCCATTTGCCAATTCAATGCCTTGATAATAACATTCAAAGCGTTCAGCTACTCTATCATCTCTTGGACACAATTTAGCCAACGATGCTTGAGATTTCGGGAAATTGTAAATAAAACAAGGCGCTTCCAAACCAATATTCGGTTCAATTATTTCGCTGAAAATAAACTGTAATAAAATATCATTATCATCCATCTTGGTAAGCCAATCACTTAATTTACCCCGTTCACTTATCACTACGAGTAATTCATTCCGCGTTGCCGTTAACGGATCCAAACTCACATATTGTTTGAAAATATCTTGATACGTATGGATTGTTGGATCTGAACAATGTAAAACATCCACGAGTAAATCACTGACTTCTTCCATTAAATCAAAATGATTAAAACCCACTCGATACCATTCAAGCATAGTGAATTCTGGATTGTGAAACCGCCCAGCTTCTTCATGTCGAAACGCTTTTGCTATTTGAAAAATACAGCCATACCCTGAAGCTAATAAGCGTTTCATATGAAATTCGGGCGATGTTTGTAGAAAGAAATCAGCAGAGTTTTGGTCAGAACTATCACTAAGAAAGCTATATTTACAACTTAACGCGTCTAGATGTACATCGGTAACTGTACCTTGAGATAAAGCGGGTGTTTCCACTTCCACAACATTACGATCTGCAAAAAACTGTCTGATCCGTTGTAGTATGTTCGCTCGTTTCTGAGCGTTTTCCCAAGAGAGTGTACTTTGCCAAGGCATAATTGTTCCAGTTGCGAGTTTATAAAAATTTAAAACAAAAAAGGCCGCCTCCTAAATTACACAGGAAACGACCTTTTAATAAAACTATCTAGCATTAATTTGCTCGATAACTGATGGTTTAATAAGGCGTAGGCACGGAGTTGACGCTAGTCAATAACTACTTCCAATGCCACCAACATAAATTCTAGCGCAAATTAGTTATCAATTAAGCGATAATTGATGATACTACACCAGCACCTACGGTACGGCCACCTTCACGAATCGCGAAACGTAAACCTTCATCCATCGCTACTGGGTTGATTAGCTCAACAACAAATTTCAAGTTATCACCTGGCATTACCATTTCTACACCTTCTGGTAACTCTACTGAGCCAGTGATGTCAGTTGTACGGAAATAAAACTGTGGACGGTAACCTTTAAAGAATGGCGTATGACGACCACCTTCATCTTTAGAAAGTACGTATACTTCTGATTCAAATTTTGTATGAGGTGAAATTGAACCAGGCTTACATAATACTTGACCACGTTCAACGTCTTCACGTTTAAGACCACGTAGAAGAACACCACAGTTCTCACCAGCACGACCTTCGTCAAGCAATTTACGGAACATTTCAACACCTGTACAAGTAGATTTTTGTGTATCACGGATACCTACTACTTCTACTTCTTCACCTACTTTGATGATTCCACGTTCAACACGGCCTGTTACAACAGTACCACGACCTGAAATTGAGAAAACATCTTCAATTGGCATGATGAATGCGCCATCAATTGCACGTTCTGGCTCTGGAATATAAGAATCAAGTGCATCAGCAAGTTCAACTACTTTTGCTTCCCATTTTTCTTCGCCTTGAAGTGCGCCTAATGCTGAACCTTGAATTACTGGTAAATCATCACCTGGGAATTCATATTCGCTAAGAAGTTCACGAACTTCCATTTCGACTAATTCTAATAATTCTTCATCGTCAACCATGTCACATTTGTTCATGAAAACAATGATGTATGGTACACCAACTTGGCGAGACAATAAGATGTGCTCACGTGTTTGTGGCATAGGACCATCGGTTGCTGCAACTACTAAGATTGCGCCATCCATTTGTGCCGCACCAGTAATCATGTTTTTGATGTAATCAGCATGGCCTGGGCAATCTACGTGTGCGTAGTGACGTGTTTCTGTATCATATTCAATGTGTGATGTATTGATTGTAATACCACGTTCACGCTCTTCTGGTGCATTATCGATTTGTGCGAAATCTTTAACTTCACCACCGTGTACTTTAGTTAATACCGCAGAGATAGCGGCTGTTAAAGTTGTTTTACCGTGATCAACGTGTCCGATAGTACCAACGTTTACATGTGGTTTATTACGTTCAAATTTTTCTTTAGCCATTTTTCAAT
>NZ_JBHFOM010000019.1:0-73376 GCF_053543955.1 Colwellia sp. E150_009 | reverse complement strand
CTAGAAACATTACTTGATGGGAAATCGATTTGGGCCGAAAAGAATTTAGCTCAAATCTAAGCTGACAAGGCACCCTAAAAATCGGGTAACTGTCAGATCAGGTCTGAGCTACTACAGATAATACGTTAATTTGGTTATTCTCATGGTCTTGCCCGTATTCAGTATCAATTGAAATAATTGGCTTTAACGCGGTTGGGATACGCTTTTCCATAAGCTGTTTTTTAATCGAAGCCTCTTTCTCCTTTGCTATGTCTGCTCTCGATTTTACTTCACCTGTTCTAACTTGTTCAATACCATCGCGACTTGCTTTAGATCGAGTGCTATCATAGTCGCCACAACTGGCTTCGAGATCATCAAAGTCAGTAGATGATTCATTTTTGCTTACGTCTTTGCTCTCAGTTGTTTCTGGTGCACTTAAATAATCTTCTTCCCAATCGTTTTGCATTTATTATCCCATACAGCTAATACATTGATGATAACTGCGAAGCTACTCGTAGGGGTATAGGGAGTGTTATTTTCAAATATAATAATTTATCTGTAAATGTCTGGTATTTCTTTTACAATGGATTTAGTCAATTTAAATAATAATTACCTGATATGCCTAACTTTGTCCTCAATAACACATCTGACATAGCTCTTTTACAAGAGAACTCTGAAGTAGAATGTAAACTTGCCTCAGGCAAGGATGGTAAGGGTGCTGTGCCTAATGATATGTGGGAAAGTTATAGCGCATTCGCAAATACCCGAGGAGGAGAGATACTACTCGGAATCAAAGAAAAGAAAGGTCATTTTACGGTTGAAGGCATCAAGAACCCTGCACCTTTACTCAAAAGTATTTGGGATATCATTAATAACCCTCAAAAAGTTAGCCACAACTTACTTAATGAAAATGATGTAAGAATTGAGTCCATTGATGAAAAGAAAGTTATTAGGATTGTTGTGCCGCGCTCACCAAGAGAACTGCGCCCCATATATATTAATAATAATCCACTGTCTGGTACCTATGTTAGACGGCATGAAGCCGATCAGAAATGTTTGCCTGATATCGTAAACAAAATACTTGCCGAACGAGAAGATGTGCGTGATAACCGTATTTTAGAAGGGTTTTCTTTAGAAGATGTAGATCCAGAAACCTTACGAATATATCGTCAAATGTTTGTTGATGCTAAACCGCAAGGACATCCATTTCTAGAGCAAGATACGGCTGGTTTTTTACGTAGTATTAAGGCATGGCGAAAAGATAGAAAGAGTCAGAAAGAAGGGCTAACTTTAGCTGGATTAGTTATGTTTGGTACTTGGGATGCTATTCAAGATGCACTGCCTAGCTATTTTGTAGACTACCAAGAGAAGGATGATAGTTCACATCGATGGGTTGATCGTGTTTTTCCTGACGGTTCTTGGTCAGGTAATATATTTGATTTTTATCGAAAGGTTTACCGTAAGCTTACTGATAACCTGAAAGTTGGTTTTCAACTTGTCGATGGTCAACGTATTGATGATACTCCTGCCCATGAAGCGATTCGTGAAGCTCTCGTTAATACACTGGCTCACGCCGATTTCACCAGTGACAGCTCTCTACTTATTGAGAAACATCCTGATTTTATTGGCTTTCGTAACCCCGGGTTGATGCGTGTTCCGGTTAAGGATGCTATTGCTGGTGGTGATAGTCTTTGTCGAAATCCTGCTATACATCAAATGTTTTTAAACATTGGCTTAAGTGAGAAAGCTGGCTCTGGTGTACCTAAAATCTACAGTAACTGTAAGGCTCAGAAGTGGCAAACCCCTAATTTATATGAAAAAGATGATCCTGAGCAAACATTACTAGAGCTTCGTATGGTGAATCTAGTATCAGATGAAATGCATACAAAGTTAATTGAATTATTTGGTGCTAAATATAAAGAACTAAGCGAATTAAAACGTTCTATATTAATAACTGCTGCAACCGAGTCATGGTTTAATCATGATCGAATTAGTACTTTGACATCAGCTCATACTAGAGATATTACTTTAGCATTATCAAATTTGGTGAAAGCTGATTACCTTACATCTTCTGGTGTTCATAAAGATAAAATCTATCATATAAAGGGTATAGAAATTCCCACTCCAGATAATGAAGCAGGTAAAAATATAACTTTTATTTCATCACCCGACTTAAGTCAGTTGTCATTATTTTCTGAAAGCCCGGGGTTAGAATCTGAAAGCCCGGGGTTAGAATCTGAAAGCCCGGGGTTCTCCTTGGGAACTCCGGGTCTTCAAGAGAAGAAGTTATGGCAAGAACTATTAGATATTGCAGCACCTATCCGTGATGGTAGCTACAGAGCAAAACGGAATGACATAGAAGCAACTATAATAGCGTTATGTGATAAGTCTGGAGATAAGTATCTTAAGCTTGCTCAGCTTGCTGAATTGCTTGGTAGAAATACTGATACATTGAGGAAGAGCTATTTAAGTCCAATGTTAAAAAGCCAACAATTAGAGTTAGCCTATCCATCAACACCAAGCCATCCAGGACAGGGATATAAAGTTAAATAGATAACCAGTTGTAGATTAGTTGCACAAATACTGTAAAACACAAATAACAACGTATAAACACAATTAAAAGCGAAGATTTTTCTTGTCAATCACTGTATAAATGCAATATACTCCCCGCGCTTTTCCTATCATCGTTAAATTATGGCAAGGCATTTTAAGTTGTTCAGTGGTGGCTATAGCTCAGTTGGTAGAGCCCCGGATTGTGATTCCGGTTGTCGAGGGTTCAAGTCCCTTTAGCCACCCCATTCTTTATATTCTTTTTGTTCCTCCAAAAATATCTAGCCACCCATTAGTTCAATAGCAATGGAAGGGGCTGTTAATTATATTCGCTGTCATCGCGACTTATTTTCGCTTTGCAATCAGTAATGCTATTACAATAAAGAATGAGCCTATGGCGAGTCTGATTAATTCTTCTGTAGAGCCGCCCTTAGCTTCGCCAAAAACAAATAATGAGGCGAACATTGCTAATGGCACTACGGCATTGTTAAATGCTGCTAACACGCCCACATTCGTTTGGGTTCCGCCCTTATTCCAAAAGAAAAACCCAAGTCCTGAGGCAATAAAACCCATGTATAATAAAACAAACCATTGTATTGGTGTGGCATCAAAAGGAATGGGTGACTGCCCTGAAATTAACAGAGTGGCAACGGTAGTAAAAATTGCAGCACCTAGGTATAAAAAACCAAATACTGAGCTGTCACTAATTTGCGGCCTAGCTTGTTTCCAATCGCGATAATAAACTTGCCCGAAAGCGAATGCGATATTGGCTACTTGCATCAAGCCAAATCCTAACCAAATTTGATTTGATTCTATATTACCCATTTTGATAACCGCAGCGCCAAAAACCGAAAGCAGAGTGGCAACTAAATACCAAGGTGTGAAAGAACGCTGGCGTAGATCATTGATCATAACGATATACAGTGGTGTGATTACACTGAACAGTGCAACTAAATGTGATGGTATAAAACGAAAAGCGGAAAGATAACAGGTGTACATAACACCATACTGGAAAGCGCCCAGCAGTATAAGTTGTTTTTTTTCTTGCCAATTAATATTACGTAGCTTTATAAAAGGTAAAAAAACAATAAAAGCAAGTAATAGCCTAGTATCAGCTATTTGAAGCGGGTTGATGCCTTTAAGTGTATTACCAATAAGCCCGAAGGAAAATGCCCAAATGAGGGTTGTTATCACTAAATAAATCATTAAAAGTCTCTAATTATTAGTACTGTCAATCAAACAGCTATATTCAATAGCTATTTTAACGCGCTATGGTTAACGATTTAACCCCAGCATGTTAGGCTGGGGCGGTGAAAATACTTTTATTTGTTTATATTTTGGCTTGTTTAATGTGACTGTGTTACCAACTGTAAGTAGCGCTAATGGTGTATTGGTCTCCACGTCCTGGCGTACCAGGTACCTCTTCAAATGATTCATTCCAAAGGTTATCTACCGCCATTATAATATCTAAACCTTTAAGTTGCTCAGGCGAAAATTTTAATGTTAAGTGGGTGAACAAAGCATTGTCATCGCCATTGCGGAGAGTATTTTCTTCCTGTTTACGCCACTCGTTATCAATACGTATTTCAACAATATTAATAGGACGCCAGATAACACCTAATGTTACGCGATGATCTGGGTAGTTTAAGGCATAAAAACTCGCATCTATGTCAGCAGTACCATAATCTTCAGATTTATTAAGAAAGGTATAGCTAGTGATAATGTCTGCTGTTTCAAAATGCTTCATTGCTAATAATTCTATCCCTAAGGTATCTATATCAACTGCGTTTGCTGAGCGAGCAGAGGTTGAGTCTAAACGATAAGTCCAATCTGTTAAGTCAATATCTTGTCGATAAAAAATAGCTGAATCAAGGCGCCAAGTATTTTGGTTTAATGCTAAACCTAATTCTAGATTTTTAGTGGTTTCTCGGCCTAGATTATAGTTACTTCGAAATAATCCACCGCTATCGCTACCGCCTATCGCGGTGTAACCTGCCACTTGACTTGCTTCTGCGTACGAAAGATAAATAGTTTGCGAGCTGCCATCAGCCTTTATTGTATTTAAAGCAATATCACCAAGGAGTGAAACATCAGACTCATCTCGGTTTGTATCGTCAAAAGCTGCGCCAAGACGAAAAGTTAACTGCTGGTCATCATTAAGTTCCATTAGGTATTCGGGTAATACGCTGATCTTATAATAATCACGAGAGGTAAAATTATTTTCCAGCGTGGTTGATTCAATATGGTCACTGATAAATTGTGTTGAGTAGTTTAGTGCGAATGAATCAGTTTGTGCATGACGGCCAGATAAGGCTATCGATTTTACTTCAGTTTCGTGAAAAGCTTCAAATGCACTTGGATTTTCTCGAGAATATACATAATGGTCGTCGTTACGACGATAATAAGTAGATAGTTCAAATGTGCTGTCTTGTGCGTAGTACTGTTTATGATTGAGAATAAATAGTTTTGTTTTAATGTCTTCTGTTTCATTAACATTAAATGGGGTGTACAGATTTGGCCAACCAAAAAATTTTTCTTGAGAACCAAAAAATAAATCTGTTTGTGATGATGCCCCAGCTAATTGAATACGGCCAGAAACACGCTCAAAATCATGGTCGCCATTCTCTATGGTTCCATCACTTTCAGAGCGAGAATATTCTCCTTCAAAACCAAGGCTCCAATCTTTGGTGTTTCCTACAGGCACACTAACTGCGCTGTGAATACGTTGTAAATTGAAGTTGTTAGTACCTGCACCAAGTGAAGCACTACCTGAGGTTTCAATGGCTTTCCAACTACGTGATACGGTTCCTACTGAGCTGTTAACGCCCTGTAGTGCGTTATCTACACCTGTAAGTATGTCGGCATTAGTCAGCATTTCTTGGGCAATAGGTATTTCTGCTACGTAATGCCCCGTTTGCGGATCCAATAAAGCGGCACTACCCACAGTAAAGCCCGTATTCTCAAAAATGCCACCGCGAATCGTCACATCAGCTTGTGCTTCAGCCATATTACGCGACTGTAAATCTACGCGTGGATCATATTCTAAATTTGAAACCGATGAACCAAATGTTCCCACAGGCTCTGTATTAGCCGTTGCTGACCCTTTAATTGTTATTTTTTCTATATCAGTGTTGGTCTTAAGAGCTACTTCAGTTTTTTCTTCTGTATTTTCATCTGCAGCTAATGACAAAGTCGATATGCTAAATAATAAGGCGGGTAAGGTAATTTTTACAACTTGATTCATATTAACGTTCTCTATTTACATTGCTTTATTTATCATTAAACGACTTTTCATTTCACACCCATTACAAGGCTACAACTGACTGAATTATAAATCACACGATAAAATAGTTAGTGTAGTGTCTTAAATTTCGACACTAAAATTGAACTTTATTATTAGAATAAGTGAAAAATATCGTAGATAAGTTTAAGGTTAGCTAAAATGTGATGATCGCTATATTTGAATATATTGTATCTTAGCGAAAAAAGTATTTCACATGAAAGCCATTTGTAATTAGTAATGGTTTACAAGTGTTTGCACAGTAACCTATTTTTATTTCGTAAAGAGTCAATATGAATACATCACAAGATAATAAGCGTATTAACAAGGAGCAGGAAATTATTTATTTTGCTGGTGGTTGCCTTTGGGGGGTACAGGAATTTATGAAGCATTTACCTGGCGTTATTACCACTGAAGCAGGTCGCGCTAATGGCGCAACTGATACCACCAATAGTGATTATGATGGTTATGCGGAATGCGTAAAGGTTACCTTTAAGCCCAAGGTGGTTAAAATGCATGAGCTTTTTGATTACTTTTTTGAAATTATCGACCCTTACAGTATCAATAAACAAGGGCAAGATGTGGGTAAAAAATATCGAACTGGCATATATAGTCATAATCATACTCACCTGCAAAGTGCCGCTGAATATATTAAGAGCTGTGATGATGCAGAGAAAGTAGTGGTTGAAATATTACCGTTGAGGAACTACGTGAAAAGCGATGAAGAACACCAAGAACGACTCACTCGCTTTCCTAATGATTACTGTCATATTCCAAAGAAAATATTGCATAAATATAAGTCATCCTAATATGAAGCCGTGGCATATTTTAATATAAAAACTACCATTTGCGGTTGCTACTAAGCTAGAGGCTAGCTCTGTTGCAAGATTAAGTGTATCGTTGCTGCGTTGTGCACCTGCACCATGAACATCTAATATTTCGTTATTCATATAACCTAAAGCCCGACCAAAAGAGATGTAAGTTGCATTACTACCGTCATCATTATTGTCTAAATGAGTTGTTGAATCCCAATAGAATTCCCAATCATCAACCCCTTCTTCGTTAGTAAATATAGTGCTGTTGAATAAAATGTTGATTGCCGCATAGTGATGAGTGTCAGGTAATACTTGGTAATCAATAGGTTAATCAACAATGGCATAGGTTAAATTTAATGAAGGGGTGTGACATTTTCTTTTGCTTTTGCACTAACAGTTATAATATTGAGCGATCTATCAATAATGCCATAGCATTTAAATATACCGTATCGCCTTGAATATAATATAACAAAAAATATGTTAATTAAGTTAATTTTACAAAAAGCTGCTATGCTAATTATATTGAATATATTTTACCCCCTCCTAATAAGGTAGACTTTTTGGACGTACAATCTGATAAAAACACCCTAGAAAGTGAAGATTATCGACCACTACAAGTGGTGCCTTTATTTGCCTTAGTGGGCTTTAGCCTTACAGGTATTATGGGGGGAGTTGCTTTTGTCAATCAAACGTATTTTTTAGCGAGTACTTTAACTTTAGTTAGTTGTTTTTTTTTGATTGCTTATTTCGTCTTTAGTAAATATAACAATATTACCTTAAGTTCAGCAATTAGCTTTTATTCACTATGTATTTTAATGCTTTATTTAGTGTTTACAGGTGGTGTTGAAAATACTGGGCCTTTATGGATATATATTATACCGCCAGTCTCTTTATTTTTTCATGGGTTAAAGCGCGGCCTTGTAGAAATTATCGTTTTTATTATTTTTTGTGCGGCTATCATGTTTATACCAACCGATTTTGTTCTTCATACGGTTTACAGTATAGAATTCAAATTACGTTTAATTTACTCCTTTTTAACGATCACTTTCTTGTCTGCTTTGTATGAGTACTCTAGAAATAAAGCATATCATTACACACTTGAATTAAGTAAAAAGTATCAAGAGCTTGCTCATGTTGATGCCTTGACGCAATTGTCTAATCGGCGCGATGCACTTGTACTTTTAAAACGTGAACAATCACGAGCAGCACGTAGTAAGGAAAAGTTATCTATTATTTTATGTGATGTAGATTATTTTAAAAAAGTCAATGATTTATATGGTCATAATGCGGGTGATGCTGTTTTAATTGAACTTGCTAAAATATTTACAAGTAGTATAAGAGAACAAGATTGCGTTGCGCGCTGGGGCGGGGAAGAGTTTCTGTTTATTTTGCCAGGTACCGTTGCCGAGAATGCTTATCATCTTGCTGAAAAAGTACTACGAAATGTGCGGTCTAATCTTGTTAATTATAAAGGAGAAAATATAAGCGTAACTGTTAGTATGGGAATAGAGCAATCTAATGGAAATCGTACGATTGATGAAATAATCAGTAGTGCAGATAAATATTTATACCAAGCTAAAAACTCAGGTAGAAATCAAATATACCCTAAATATGAAAATAAACTTCCGTCAGTTATTGATGAAAAGCCTCACCAGAACATGAATGGTTAGCAGAATTACTACTATCATTACCAGTACCAAAATAATCAACGAGAACACAACCAACAAAGCAAAACAATCATTACCCTTTACAGTATTTTTATATATATAAATAAAAAATACCATCAATGACAAATCCATATTGAATTTACAAACGTATTGATAGGAAAGTTATCTGTTTTTATCACTGTGTTGCTAAATTATGCTGTTTAATATTATTGGTTTTAACATTTCTTGGTTTGGTTTAGTGCTCTTGGGAGAACGTTTTATTCCAGTGGTTTTGCTATTACTTGGTTTACACTTCTTTTCTTGTAAGCAGCCGAGAGTCGAATTCAAACTCATTTTGATAGTAACAGTTATTGGTACTTTAGTTGATTCAACCTTGTTTTTTTTCGACGTATTGTTGTTTAACGACTATCTATTGCCTCCCTTTTGGCTAATTATGCTATGGGCTGCATTTGCAGCAACTATTGCACATAGTTTGAAGTTTTTAGCTGGGTCTAAGGTTTTACAATTTTTTATTGGTTATATATTTCCGCCATTAAGTTATCTGGCTGGCGCATCATTGTCACCTATTGAGTTGGGATATAGCCAACTGATAACTTATCTAATTCTTGCGCCTATCTGGGCAATATTAATCGTACTGTTTTTTTATTTACAGGAAAGAGTTTATTCTCAGGATGTTACTTATGATTAAGTATCTTTTTTCTATTATTTTTTTTATCAATTTAACCACGGTTGCCACCTATGCAGCGAATGTTGTCATGGAGGATAATATAGTAATAGACACCTTACCTAATGACTTTAGCCAGCTCAATTTTAAAACGGTAGGTAAAGCAAAGTTTTCAGTACTATTTTGGGATATTTATAACAGTACGCTTTACACCCAAACGGGGTGTTATTTGCACGATAATTCATCAGAATCCCTACTTTTTGAAATAGAGTACTTAAAAGATATTACTGCAGAGGATTTACTAGAAAGAACGGCACAGCAATGGGAGCATTTAAATGTTCCTGAATTAGTTTACAGCAAGTATCTCCCGGCATTAAAAACAATTTGGCCTGACATTTCATCGGGTGATAAGTTGACGTTGTTTGTGCAAAATCAACAATCAGTTTTCTACTTTAATCACGAGAAAGTAGGGGTAATTGAAGAGGCCGATTTTAGCAAATTATTTTTAGATATTTGGCTTTCACCAAATACCAGCCAAACCCAATTGAGAAAAGAACTACTAGGAGAAGTAAAATGATGTTCAATATTACAAAGTTAATATCGCTCAGCTTTATCGTAATATTAATCACAAGCTGTAGCACCAAGCTCAATGATTATGAGCAGAGCACGCCTAAATTTGATATTAAACGCTACTTTGCAGGTGAGTTAATTGCGTGGGGAATGGTACAAGATTACACGAATCAAGTGACAAGACGTTTTTGCGTAGAATTAACGGGTACCTGGAATGGAAATCAGGGAGAGCTTGCTGAAGTTTTTTATTTTAAAGATGGTGAAGTAAGTTATAGAACTTGGCAATTAACTAAGTTAGAAAATGATGAGTATACTGGCACCGCAGCAGATGTGGTTGGTATAGCTAACGGAAAACAATCAGGCTTCGCCTTTCAATGGCAATATCAGTTATTAGTACCAGTAGATGAAAACACGTATCAATTTACTATGGATGACTGGATGTATCAACTTGATGAATACCGTGTGTTTAATAAAACGACCATGAATAAATTTGGCGTAAAAGCGGCAGAAATCACGTTATTTTTTGATAAAGCACATCCGAGTAAAACCTGTGATTTGAAAGAAGTGCTTTAGCGATGCAACATTCAAACTTAACATTACCTCTTTTTCCTTTACCTATTTTCTTGCTTCCTGAAGGGATAACTCGTTTAAGAATTTTTGAACAGCGTTATGTAAAAATGATAAAAAGGGCAATTCAAGGGCAAGGATTTGTGCTTTGGATGCACACGGCAGAAGAACCGTTTCCTGAATTAAATTGGGGAAGTTGGGTAGAGATTATTAACTTTGGTCAGGGTGAAGATGGCATTTTAGAAATCGATGTAAAATGTAAAGCGTTAGTAGAAATTTTGTCATTAGATAAAGACAATGACAACGTGTATTTTGCTCAAGTGACTGAAATATCACACTGGTCTCAGGTGTTGGTTAATATGCCTAGTCACGTATTATCTCAATCGATAGCAGACGTGTTTGAAAATATTCCTCAGTTAAATGAGCTTTATCCAGAAAAGCATACTGATAATCTTAATTGGGTTATTGCTAGATGGTTAGAGTTATTACCTGTTAGCTTACTTGTGAAGAATAGCTTTGTAGAAACTCATAATTTTGAAGAAGCTAAAAGCTTTGTTAAGTCAATCATTGATAAATAAATAAATAAATAAATAAATAAATAAAAGTGATCCTTTTTAAACCGTGTGCGTATTGGCTTGTATGATTCAATGCAGCATTCGGTGATAAAAGCCATGCAAACAAACTTGCTAAGCAAAGTGGCAAATGCTAAACCTAGTAGCATGTCAGATAAAATAGATCATCCTCAGCTTTGTCAATGGCTTAATGAGGTTGCCACGTCGAGAGATAAAAAAGCATTTACCCATTTGTTTCAGTTTTTTGCGCCTAAAATTCAACATATCGCACGAAATAAATTTCCTAATGAAACGCAAGCTAACGAAGTGGTGCAAGAAACCATGAGTAATGTTTGGCGTAAAGCCCATCTTTTTAACGAAAACAAAGGTGCAGCCACTACTTGGGTATATACTGTTATGCGTAATGTAACCTTTGATATGTTACGTAAAATAAAAGGCAATAAAGAAGACAACCTCAGTGATGATATTTGGCCAATAGCTGAAAGCATGGCTCATGAAGATGAAGTGTTTGATGATCATCTTGAAAATAAACAATTATTAACGGTTATTGAATCCTTATCTGAAGTGCAACAACAAGTGGTGAAAGGCTTTTATTTTATGGAAATGTCGCAAGAGCAATTGGCTACCCATTTAGATTTACCACTGGGGACGATAAAATCTCGTTTGCGGTTGGCGTTGGCTAAACTCAAAATGCAGTTAGGAGATAAACATGATTAAACATCACCCTAAATTTGAATTAATCCAAGCATTTGTTAATGGTGATTTACCTGCTTCGTTATCTGCAGGTATCGCCATTCATGCTGATATGTGCCCTAAATGCCAACAAACCATTGCCCAGTTAACAGAGCAAGTGGCTGAAACAAGCTTTGAAGAAGCATTTCTTGATAGATTCATCGTTGATGAGCAAGAAGAGGCAATGTGCTTTGAAGACATGATAGAGCAAATTACGCAGTCGGATGAACTCACTCACACACAGGTCATCGCTGACAAAACAGTGGTGTTTAATAATAAGCCATATACATTGCCTCATGCTTTACACAATATGCAGCTGGGGAAAACTGCCAATATCGGTAAACTGGCCCGTGCTCGAATTCAGTTAAATGAAAACGAAATTCACACCAGTTTGCTTCAAATTCAACCGGGTGGCGGTGTACCTGAACATACCCACAAAGGCTTTGAATTGACCTTGTTATTAGAAGGCTCTTTTCATGATGAACAGGGGGAGTATGTTAAAGGCGATTTTATTATGCTTGATGCAAGTCACCAACATCATCCTATTTCTGATGAAGGGTGTTTGTGCTATACCGTTGCTAATGACGCGTTACATTTCACCCAAGGTATCAATAAATTACTTAATCCCATCGCTGCTTTTATTTACTAAGTAGTAGGTTCGACAAAGGGCAATAACTATGATTCATTCTGTTGATAAAAAAGATCTTTCTATTGGTATTAGTGCATGTTTGGTTGGTGAAAAAGTAAGGTTTGATGGCAGTAACAAGCCATCTAATTTTTGTATTCATGAGTTTGGACAACACGTCACTTATAAAACCTTTTGCCCAGAAGTTGCTATTGGTTTACCCATACCCAGACCAACTATTCGTCAAATAAAAAAAGCAGATATTATAAGTGTTTCACGTTCTGACGGCACAGGCGATGTCACGGATGCACTGCAAGCTTATGGCAAAAAAATTGCAAAAATGACTAAGCACTTAAGCGGTTATATTTTTTGTGCAAAAAGCCCAAGTTGCGGTATGGAACGAGTAAAAGTATATAGCCCAGAAGGTAATGCCTTAAAATCTGATGGTGTTGGAGTTTTTGCCCGTGAAATAATGGCCGCAAACCCGTTATTACCTTGTGAGGAAAATGGCCGCTTAAATGATCCGTTAATTAGAGAAAATTTTGTTGCGCGTGTTTATGCATACAAACACTGGCAGAACCTTGAAGCATCAGGGTTAACCAAACATAAATTAACAATGTTTCATAGCCAATATAAGTATACGGTTATGAGTCATGATCTCATCGCTTATAAACAATTAGGGCAACTTTTAGCAAGGGCAGATCTGCCTTTAGTGGACATGGCTGAACAATATATTGCCGGCTTAATGAGTGCCTTATCTATTAAAGCCACACGAAAAAAACATGCCAATACGTTAGCGCATATACAAGGCTACTTTTCTAAACACTTGCAACCTAATGAGCGGCAAGAGCTATGCAACCAAATAGACGCTTACCGTAATGGTTTAATTCCGTTAATTGCGCCATTAACCTTGATTAAACATTACTTACTACAATACCCCAAAGCGTATTTGACTAAACAGGCCTATTTATCTCCCTATCCAGATGAACTGAAACTGAGATACGCCTACTAGGGCAATAAAGTCAGGCAATAAAAATATCATCATGTAGGTTGGACTTTAGTCCGACAACGGGGCAATGAATTGCCCCGACAGAAGAGGTATGATCTCACCTGAAAATATAAAGAAACATGGCAAATAAAGAAAAGGATATGCTTTGATACTCTGGTTTCGTAACGATTTAAGAACACATGACAACCCTGCTTTACATTATTTTATTAATCATAGGTGTTCAGAAACACCTGGTAAGGCATTGTTTTTCATATCAGAAAAACAGTGGCTTGAACATCACTGGTCGGCCATAAAAATTGACTTTATTAAGCGTCATGCCTATGCACTTGTTGATGAACTTGCTGGTTTTAATATTGAACTAGAGCTTGTTGTGGTGCCTGACTTTGCAGCTCAACAAGCGTATTTGAAACGTTATTGTTTAGCCCACAACATTATAAGTGTGGTTGCCAATAGTGAGCTTGAATTTAATGAGTGCCAGCGGGATTTAGCATGTATTTCGCAAGGTATTCCATTAACCTTGTTTGAAGCCGATGTTATTGTGCCTAAAGGTAACGTGTTAAACCAATCAGGTGATATGTTTAAAGTTTTTACACCTTTTAAAAAGGCTTGGTTGAAACAGGTAAAACAGTTTGGGTTTGACTATTTAGGAAAACTAGCAGGAGGTGATCTGCTTGCTGCTGAACATAAAACTGAAACCTGTAATTCACTGTCAAGTGCGTGGCCCTTAGCGCAAGTGTATGAAAGGAATAAGTTGCCAAGGTTTTTCCAAGATAAACTCTTTACTTACGCACAGCAACGAGACATTCCCTCCGTTAAGGGAACGTCGGGTATTTCTCCTTATTTAGCTGCTGGGGTGATTAGCCCAAGATACGTGTTGTTTTCTTTATTAAATCGTCATCCCGATATATTGCTCGCTACCGACAGCGACGAATTTTCATGGTTAAACGAAATTATTTGGCGAGAATTTTATCGTCATCTACTCTTTCATGAACAACGTTTGTGTAAGCATCAAGCATTTAAAGAAAAATATCAAACAACCCAGTGGCATAACAATGACGCTTTTTTTATTGCTTGGTGTGAAGGAACCACAGGTTACCCGTTAGTTGACGCAGCAATGCGACAGTTAAATCAAACAGGTTGGATGCATAACCGTTTAAGAATGGTAGTGGCGAGTTTTTTAACCAAACATTTACTGATTGATTGGCGTTGGGGGGAAAAATATTTTATGCAGCATTTAATTGATGGTGATTTAGCCTCGAATAATGGTGGGTGGCAATGGGCTGCAAGTACGGGGTGTGATTCACAACCCTATTTCAGAATATTTAATCCCATAAGACAAAGCGAAAGATTTGATCCAAATGGCGACTTCATACGTAAATATATACCAGAGTTAAACAGTATTCCTGATAAGCATATTCATTTTCCACATCAATATATCGCGAATCATCAATTGTCATTGTATTGGGAACCTATTGTTGACCATAAAGAGGCTAGGTTAAAAGCGTTAGCGTTTTACAAATAGCCATCCATTTTATCTCATTGGTATAATAAAATGAAAAATAAAGTATTCAATCATTTACCTTCACATTCACCTTTATGGCTGACTAATTTCGTTAGTGTCTATCAAACACTGTCAACAACAAATTTAGACTTGTTGTCGACTATCTATCATCCAAATGTCACTTTCATAGATCCTATTCACCAAGTAGAGGGCTTTGATGAGTTATTTCATTATTTTAAAAATCTTTATGAAAACTTAAGTTTTTGTGAGTTTGTTATCGACAATGTTATTGCACAAGAAAATGAGGCGGCTATTTATTGGACCATGTCTTATCAACACAATAAATTGAACAAAGGAGAGTTAGTGACTGTGTTAGGGACTTCACATATTAAAGGCGAGCAAGGCAAAGTTATATATCACCGCGATTATCTAGATTTAGGCGCTATGCTATATGAGCAATTGCCTTTATTTGGAAAATTAACCAAGTGGATTAAAAATAAGGCGGCACACTAATGTATACAAAATCGAAGATGCCAGCCAAAAATGTGTTAATTACAGGAGCGACTTCTGGTATTGGCTTAGCGTTATTTAACCAATACAGCGGGCGTGGCGATAACGTAATTGCTTGTGGTCGAGATGAAAATAAATTAGCCGTGATAGCAGAAAAAGCACATCAAACTTGTTTGTTTGATTTGAATAACCCGAAAGCTATGGAGCAAGCGCTACAAAAAATTGAAAATCTAGATCTTGTTATTCTCAATGCAGGTGATTGCCAATATATTGATGGGGTTAAACACTTTAATGGTCAAATTTTCAGTAACATTATTACAACGAATCTCACCTCGTTAGGTTGGTTGTTGCAATATATTTTGCCAAAAATGAAATCAGGTAGTCAGCTTGTTTTTGTTAGCTCAAGTGCCACTATTTTACCTTTTCCAAGAAGCGAAGCTTACGGCGCATCAAAAGCGGGCATGGATTATTTGGCCAATAGTCTACGCATAGATTTATTGACAGAGAATATTGATGTTACTTTGGTGCATCCAGGCTTTGTTAAAACACCACTTACAGATAAAAACACCTTCAACATGCCTTTTCTTATCACCAGTGATGAAGCTGCGAATAGAATTATCAATGGTGTTGAGAAACGAAAAAAATATTTACACTTTCCCAAACGACTCACCTTAATAATGAAATTATTTTCTTTTTTACCGTCATCATTATGGCAATCAATGATTGCTAAGAGGGAAAACGCATGAAGCGCATAGCAATTATCGGCTCAGGTATTTCAGGCTTAACATCTGCCTATTTATTATCACAAAAGCACAACGTAACTGTTTTTGAAAAAAATGATCGTATTGGAGGGCATACTGCTACCGTTGATATTGAAAAAGCAGGTCAAAAATATGCCATAGACACGGGGTTTATTGTGTTTAACGATAAAACCTACCCAAATTTTTTAGCGTTAATGGCTGATATTGGCATAGGAAAGCAAGCAACTGAAATGAGCTTTTCTGTTCACAATTGCCAAACAGGCATGGAATATAACGGCCACAATTTAAATACTTTATTTGCCCAAAGACGTAATCTTTTTAGACCTCAATTTTGGGGTTTAGTAAAAGATATTTTACGCTTTAATAAACAATGTAAATCGATATTTGAGAAGCAACAATATCAAAGTGGCTATACGCTTGGTGCCTTTTTAACTGAAAATAATTTCAGCGATTTTTTTGCGGAGCATTATATTTTACCTATGGGCGCTGCAATTTGGTCAAGCTCTTTAGCACAAATGGAAACATTTGAGTTCAGGTTCTTTGTGCAATTTTTTCACCATCATGGGCTATTGAATATTGCCGATAGACCACAGTGGTATGTTATACCCAAAGGATCACGGAGTTATTTAACGCCATTATGCCGACCATTTAAAAATAACATAATCCTGAATGCTGATATTAGCGGCATTAAGCGGCTAGATAGCAAGGTACAAATTCACTTTAATAATGGCAACAGTGAAGTTTTTGATGAAGTTGTTATAGCCTGTCATTCAGATGAAGCCTTAGCGTTATTAAATGATGCCAGCGAAGATGAGAAAACCATTTTATCAGCCATGCCTTACAGCGAAAACTCTGTCATTTTACACACAGATAAAAAACTGTTACCACGACGAAAAGCCGCGTGGGCAAGTTGGAACTATCAATTAAGCCAAGACCGAGATAAAGCTGCCAGCGTCACCTATAATATGAATATATTACAAGGCATTAATAGTCCTCACACATTTTGCGTAACGTTAAACCAAAAAGAGGCGATTGACCCCAGTAAAATATTGCGCGAGTTCATTTATCATCATCCTATATTTTCAGCTGAGTCTGTTAAGGCACAGCAGCAAAGGCAGTTAATTTGTGGTGTTAATCATACACATTTTGCAGGTGCTTATTGGCATAACGGCTTTCATGAAGATGGTGTTCAAAGTGGTGTTGAGGTAGCAGCGCGCTTTAATTGCTTTTTACCGAATCGATCATAATATCGTTCATTAGACGCATTAACTGTTAAGGATGCATATGGGTAAGCCATTCAGTCAAAGCCATCTTTATTTAGGGACGATCAATCATCGACGATTTAGCCCTAAAAAGCACAGCTTTAATTACTCACTTTTTATGTTGGCACTTGATGTAGCTGACGTTGAAAATGCTATATCTGGTATAGGTTTGTTTGGCTTTTCTTGGTATCACCCTTTACGTTTTGTTGAAAAAGATTATTTACGAGGTGAACCTTTTTCGTTATCCACCCGTATTACTAATAAAGTACAGGAACTAAACGGTTATAAAGAAATAGCTAAAATAGTGATGTTGGTACAAGTAAGAAGTTTTGGTATTTATTTTAGCCCGGCTAATTTCTTTTTTTGTTATGACCGTACGGGAAAATGCACGCAAATGCTGGCAGAAGTGAGTAATACGCCGTGGAACGAACGGCACTATTACTTAGTTGATTTGCTCGCTGAGGGTGAAAAAACCAATAAAAAGGATTTTCAAGTGTCACCCTTTATGGATATAGATATGTCGTATTTTTGGCAAGTAAAGCCGCCAAGTAATGATAGCGAACGTTTAGTTATTAATATTGAAAATAAGCAGGTAAACAAGCTAACTGGAAAAATGGAAAAAGTGTTTGACGCTAATTTGCAAATGAAAAAGCAAGCCTTTACGCAAACAAGTTTATTTAAGGTGTGGTGTCAATTACCTGTAATGAGCTTAAAAATAGTCACCACTATTTATTGGCAAGCAGTAAAACTATTGATTAAGCGCATTCCGTTTATTGGTTATCAAACAAAATAGTAAAAAGTAAATGTAAACGCATAAATAAAACAAATCAAAGGTTGGATGAACTATGGAACAAATTGAAGCGTTAAGCATAGCAAAAAACATGAATTGGTTAGACAAACGCTGCCGTGCAATTGTTCATGCAACGTTTGCAAAAATAACCTATGGGCAGTTAGAGATTGTTGAAGGTTCTGATCATCTATTCTTTCCTGAAAACACCAATGATGACAGTATACAGGGTAAAATTCATATACATGATATGAGTCTTTATCGTGATTTTGTTAAAGGGGGCAGTATTGGTGTAGCCGAAGCTTTTATTGCAGGAAAATGGAGTAGTCCCAAACTAACTAATATCATTCGTATATTTGCTAAAGCCCAACAGCAAACAGATGCTTTAGAAGCGAATAAGTCTTGGATAAATAGAATTAAAAATGCATTAAGTCATTGGCAAAACCGCAATACGCAATCAGGTTCTAAACGCAACATTTTAGCGCATTATGATTTGGGAAATGAGTTATATACACGTTTTTTAGACCCCAAGATGATGTATTCATCGGCTATTTATCCATATGAAAATAGTTCATTAGAACAAGCCCAAACACATAAACTTCATACTATTTGTGAGCGCTTGTCACTGCAAAGTTCAGATCATTTATTAGAAATAGGCACAGGTTGGGGTGGTTTAGCCATTTATGCAGCACAACATTACGGCTGCAAGGTTACTACTACCACTATTTCAGATGCGCAACATGAATACGCACAAAATTGCATTAACGAACGTGGGTTAAATGAACAAATTACCTTACTGAAAAAAGACTACCGCGCTCTAACGGGTAGTTTTGATAAAGTGGTATCAATAGAAATGATTGAAGCCGTTGGCTATGAATTCTTACCGAGCTTCTTCAAACAATGTAATGATCGTTTAAAACCAGGGGGTAAACTATTAATTCAATCAATTACCATTGCGGATCAACGTTTTGAGTACTACAAAAATAATGTCGACTTTATTCAAAAATACATTTTTCCTGGTGGTTTTTTACCCTCTGTTAATGTACTAACTGACCATATTACTAAGCACAGTAATATGGTGATAGAGCGTCTTGATGATATTGGCCTTGATTATGCCAAAACGCTGAATGATTGGCGGCAAAACTTTCTAGCCTCGTGGTCAGAATTAACAACACTAGGCTATGATGAAACGTTTAAGCGCTTGTGGTTATTTTATCTTGCCTATTGTGAAGGGGCTTTTTTAGAACGTTCGACTAGTACAGTCCACATTATTGCTAGAAAATAGCTTTTTTAATTGTCAGTGCTGACAAAAATGGTTACTGTGTTGCGGTTATTTCAAGTTAATTACATTTATATAATTTAATTAACTTGATGTCATTTTCTAAAACCTATTTCTTCAGCTAGGTTTAAATAACCGAGAACACAATGTCGTACATACTTTTAATATTGACTACTTTATTTTGGGCTGGAAATTTTGTATTAGGGCGCGCCATGCATCTAGTGCTACCGCCTATTATGATGGCTGAATTGCGTTGGGGTTTAGCACTACTATTATTACTGCCTTTTTTAATTCCAAGAATTATTAAAAACAAAGCAGTAATAATAACTCACTGGAAAATATTAACGCTGCTTTCGTTTTTAAGTGTAGCAAGCTTTAATACGTTTATTTACATTGGTTTAACGAGCACCAATGCGTCTAACGCAACAATATTACAATCTGCTATTCCTATCTTTATTCTGATTTTATCTGCCTTATGGTTAAAAGAGCGTGTATCAATACAGCAATGGATTGGCGTAGGAATTTCTCTCACAGGTGTGTTATTGCTTATCTCTCAAGGTAAGTTAGATAATCTACTTGCCCTAGCTTTCAACCTTGGTGATATGTATATTCTTGTTGCCGTGCTGTGTTGGGCAACCTACTCAATTGTATTACGTTGGCGACCAGCAGACTTAGACGGTTTCACTTTTTTCTGCGTAACGGTGTTGATAGGAGCTATCATTTTATTACCCTTTGCTGGCATAGAAATGTATTTTGCAGAGCCGATTATTTGGCAAAGTAAAATTAGCTATACCATAGTATACATGGCGATTTTCCCTTCTATTTTAGCCTATATTTTTTGGAACAAGGGCGTTGCAGATATAGGTGCCGTTAAAACAGGGCTATTTATTCATTTTATGCCGTTGTTTGGCGTTATATTATCGTCTATATTTCTTAACGAACCTATCCATCAATTTCATATTATTGGTATTCTGCTAATATTTTCAGGCGTTTATTTAGCGGTTAAGGCGAAGTTGGTTTGAATAAATAGTATATTTTCAATAATAAAATAAACATAAACCAACCACAGGCGAATAAATTCGCCGCTACACTGAACTCTGCATTATTTTTGTCGGGGCGAATTTATTCGCCAATTGTCATTTAGTCATCTACTGATCTACAATTAAAAAATATTTTGTATCAAACGGATTTGATAATGTCTCGCGATAAACTATACAAAGGTAGGGTATCCCTCAAATACCATTTGTACCCAAAATAAAACTCCCTTTTTTAATCAATTCACAACGGCACAATGCTTAATAACACAAATGAAAAAATTAGTTTCTGAACAGCAAGTATTGCCTGTCGCTTGGGTGATTATGCCAGATCATTTGCATTGGTTATTTCAATTAACGTCAAATAATAGTTTATCTAAAGTTATACAAACGTTAAAAGGTCGTAGTTCAAGAGTAATAAATCAACAAAATGACAAAATACAATTTTCGTGGCAACGCGGTTTTCATGATCACGGCATTCGCACAGAAGAAAACTTAATACAAGTTGCACGATATATCGTTGCCAACCCATTACGAGCAGGGTTAGTAGAAAGGGTAGGTGATTATCCATTATGGGACACCGTATATTTGTAATTTGTATTGGCGGCCATGTAGAGGCGAATTTAATGTCAGTCTTAATTGCTGCGTTGTTTTGTAGGGGCGACTTCAGTCGCCAAAAGAAACCAAATAAAGTCAAGCAAAGGCGAATAAATTCGCCCCTACTCATTTATGGTGTTGGTTGTAGGGGCGACTTCAGTCGCCAAAAGAAACCAAATAAAGTCAAGCAAAGGCGAATAAATTCTCCCCTACTCATTTATGGTGTTGGTTGTAGAGGCGACTTTAGTCGCCTAAAAATTCATAATAAATAACCGCAGGCGAATAAATACATAATTCTGTATTTTTCGTGAATCTGGCGAATGGTGTTGTGAAAAACCTGTAGTCGAAAATATGGCTAATTGGGAATTACTCGGTGATGGTGAAGGTGTTCACTGACCAGAAATTGACGAAGACTTAAGTGTTGCAGGTTTGTTGGCGGGTACACACTAAGCTATCAATTACAACGTTGCTTAATAAAAATTAGATACTACTCAACCCTCGCCAACTTTCAAATAACTGAGCGATTAATTCTGATTTAGTAAGGGTTTTGTCTTATAACATTATTAC
Organism: Colwellia sp. E150_009; assembly: GCF_053543955.1. Taxonomy (NCBI): domain Bacteria; kingdom Pseudomonadati; phylum Pseudomonadota; class Gammaproteobacteria; order Alteromonadales; family Colwelliaceae; genus Colwellia; species Colwellia sp. E150_009. Next base: position 52,048 of record NZ_JBHFOM010000019.1, on the reverse strand, counting down.
AAGCTGTTTTGAGGCGTAACAATGAAGATATTTTCAACTCATAAGTATTTGTTTGTAATTGCGTTTTTTAGTGGAATTATTAAAGTACGTAATATACTCTGTTTTAGGGTGTTATAAACTTCTAAAATGGTGTTCAGTAAGTTGTTATGTGCTAATCGGCAACCAGTACGTTTTTCAATTATGCATCATGCTATAGGGATTAAATCTATATGGAATCGAATCAATTTTTGAATTTAAGTGATGATTCAACTTCAGTTCAGTCTCATTTGACTATATTACAAAATGTAATCCAACGTATGGCTTCGAATAGTACTGCCTGTAAAACTTGGTGCATAACTCTGGTATCTGCTGTGTTAGTTATTGTTGCTGACAAAGGTAAACCTGAATATGCCTATATATCGTTTTTACCAATAATCGTATTCACATTTTTAGATGCATATTATCTTGCTTTAGAAAAATCTTTCCGAACTAGGTATGATGATTTTGTGAACAAATTGCATGAGAAGAATATTACTAAGTCAGACTTGTATTTTATTAGCCCTTTAGGGAAATTAAAAAAACATATGATAGGAGCTCTTATGTCGCCTTCTATATGGGGTTTTTATGTTTCATTGTTAGTGCTAGCTTTGATTACTAAAAAAATAGCATTAGGGTGATCTATGGCTGGTATGATGAAGAGAAAGTTTAACAGTGAAACTGGAAAATATATGAAAGGTTTTACGTCACAACTTTCTAAAGTAGCTACTACATTACCACTCGAATATGATAAAAATTTATTGTTGGAGCGTTACAAGGAGTTTTATCCAAATCAATGGACCATATTGATTAATCGCTACGATTATTATTTGGGTAAAGATCTGCAATTAGTTAGTGTTGGTAAAAAGAAAAGATACAACCATAAAAACCCGATAAATTTTTTCAATAGTTTAGCGAAAGTTAAGCAGATTTGTTCAGATGGATATAAACGAAAATATAAAGCTTCATATTGTGAGGTCGTTAGACAACAAGCAATCGAAGTTTTGAATAAAAAAATAAAAAAGCCAAAAGAAATTTCCTCTAAGCTACAGTTTACAGATCCATACCATTTGGATGTTTTTATTTCCGCTTACCACAAGCGTGGTAGTACTCAGCATAACAAGCTTGAAATTGTTAATGAGCTAAAAAAATTCAAAACTAAAGAGACTATAAAATTCTTTCAAAAGCTCAATGACTCAGAGAGAAATAGTCAAATAAGAAATATAGCTTTTGAGCATTTGCAATCAATTGATGCTTATGTGAGAAAAAGAAAGGGGTTTAAAGGTAAGAAAAAAAGTTATCATATTGATACAGATAAGTTCATTGTTACTCCTGCCGATCTTGTGGGTAAATTAAAAAATGGAGGTATTCAAAGTAAGAAAACTTTCGATTTATTTATATCGCATAGTTACAAAGATAATAAGTTAGTTAGTAAGTTGGTCTCTGAGCTTAATAATCATGGGCTTCATATATATTGTGATTGGACTAGCGATGATGATTTCCTTAAAAGAGAGTTGGTAAGTGAATTTACAGAAGTTGTTCTGAAAGAGCGTATTTCGCAATCAAATAAAGTTCTATTCTTACAAACTGAAAATTCGGTGAATATAGATGGTGAAGTGTTATCACCTTGGGTAAAAATGGAACTTGAATATGCGACGGGAACTAAGAAAGAAATACAGTGTATTAACACTACACCTTTATCACCGTTGTTTACAGAAGTAACAGCGATGCCCAGTGAGTTTAAAATTGAAACTTCTGCAATAAATAAGCTACGTACACAATCAAAGGGGCGTTGATTTACGTTTAATTGTAAACTGACCCGATAATCATTTTGATAGTAATAGCATTAAACTATTGGTGCTTTATATTTTAGTCAATTTTGTACAAACATTACTTGCACAGTTAGGTTACATTAGTATCAAATAAACAATGGGTTTTGGTATGTCTGCTACAAAAGAGCAAGCTAAATATAAAATACATCAAGAGCTTGGTGGTATTGAAATGGTTGAAGCTAATTTTCATCGCCATAACTTTTCAAAACATAGCCATGAAACCTACACTATCAATATTATTGAATCGGGCTGTCAGCGCTTTCTTAGCGCAGGACAAAACTTTGTTGCGCCTGAATACAGTATTATTTTTGTTAATGCTGATGAAGTCCATACCGGTGAATCAGGCACTCAAAATGGTTGGTCATATCGTGGTATTTCCCCTACAGAGCAGCAATTTCATCAATTAGCTAGCGATATTGGTTTAGCGCAAGGCTTTGCGCCATTTTTTCCTAATGCGGTTGTTGAAGACAAACAAATGGCGGGAGAGTTAAAGGTTTTATTTAATACACTTTCTTTTTCTAGCAATAGTTTATTAAGTGAAACAATGCTTTACGGTGTTTTAACCCGTTTGATGCTTAAACACGGTAAAAGTAATCAGGTGATTAAACAGCAACAAAACTCGAACCAAAAGCTGGCGTGGGTTCGTCAATATATTCATGAACATTTGGCTGAAAATATCTCGCTAGAACACTTGGCTAACATCAGTGGTTTCACGCCTTTTTATCTTGTGCGTCAATTTCAAAAAAATTACGGGTTACCACCGCATGCTTACCAAATTCAACATCGCTTACAACACAGCAAAACGCTATTAAAACAAGGTAAGAAGGTTGTACATGTTGCCACTCAAGTAGGTTTTTATGATCAGAGTCACTTTCATCGACACTTCAAAAAAGCCAATGGCATAACCCCAAGTAAATATGCCAATCAGGTATTTTAGTCAATATCATACAAGTATCGTGTATATTTCAATGTCAAACTGTTAGAAAAACCAACAACAGGCTCACTATGTATTTTAATAGAAAACAAGCGGTGTTAAAAATGATCCAAAAAGGTGTATTGGCTATGTTGCCATTAAACCTTGCTGTTTTGCCATGGGGCATATTATGTGGTTCTTTATCCATTCAACGTGGCTTTACCGTTTTAGAAGCTTTGTTAATGCCTATATTAGTTTTTGCTGGCGCCGTACAGCTAGTAGTGATTGAATTAATCAATGACAATACGCCGTTAGCTACTATTTTATTTACAGCCTTGATCATCAGTTCGCGACATTTTTTGTATGGTTTAGCCCTTAGAGATAAGTTGAAAAAACTCCCCTTTAAATGGCGCGGCAGTTTAGGTTTTTTACTCACCGATGAACTTTTCGCCTTGTCTGGAAATAAAAAAGCCTATCAAGGCAAGCTGCAACTCATTTATGCAATAAGTGCTGGGGGGAGCTTTTATTTGTGTTGGTTGTTATGGAATATTATTGGTATTGTTGCAGGTAGCTATTTACCAGATTTAACGAGTATAGGGCTAGATTTCGCCATTGCCGTAACATTTATCGCACTAGTCATTCCATCAATCACAAATTTAGCGATGTTAGTGACAGTAATTGTTGCTGGCCTGTTATCTGTGTTATTTAAACTATTTAACTGGGAGTTAGGTTTAGTTATTGCTTCACTTATCGCCATGTATTGTGGCTACTTTACAGCGAATAGGCAATCTGCCACAAAGAGAATAAACAACAAAAAGGAAAGCGTATGATTTTGCTAACCATAGTGTTACTAGCCTGTATCACATTTGCCAGTCGGTATTTGTTTTTACACCCAAAATTACCTATACGTATGGGGGCTAAAACCACGCATTTTTTAAGTTTTAGTGCGCCTGCTGTTTTAACCGCCATTTGGGTTCCTATTGTTTTTATACAAGAGAATAGTTTAAATATCAGTATCACTAATCCTTATTTGCTCGCAGCAACAGTAGCAATTATTACCGCCTATAAAAGTCATAGTGTCTATTTAACTTTAGGTACTAGCCTTGCTGTTTTTGTATTTCTCAGAATGGTGCCAATATAAAAGCACAAAATTTGATACGGAATAAAGAGGGTCAGATACTTTTTTCTTTAAAGTATACCTGACCCTAAGTATTTCCTATCGATAACTTTAATTCCTTACCATGTGTTTTTTTCCTCTCGAACCAAATCTAAGTGTAAACACGTAGATCAACTACGTGTATTCCCTGATATTTTCTTCGCTGATAATTTACTACACTTTAACAAGAACAAGCTTGATGGTTAAAAGAGTTAATTATTATGTCAATTACAATGCAAGCATTACTTGCTTTCACCCCAATAGCCTTATCGGCATTACTCCTTGTCGGCTTACATTGGCCTGCGCGCCGAGCGATGCCTGTTGTTTATTTGGCCACTGCGGCTATTGCCTTTTTTGCATGGGAAATGAGCTTTAATCGCATCATGGCTAGTTCAATTCAAGGCCTATTAGTTACGGTATCCGTTTTATGGATAATCTTTGGCGCTATTATGTTATTAAATACATTGCAGCATTCAGGCGCTATTACACGCATTAGAGCAGGTTTTACCGATATAAGCCCAGACCGTAGAGTACAAGCTATCATTATTGCTTGGCTTTTTGGCTGCTTTATTGAAGGAGCGTCAGGGTTTGGTACGCCAGCAGCGATTGCTGCGCCATTACTTGTAGCTATCGGATTTCCCGCTCTTGCTGCTGTGATGATTGGTATGATGATTCAATCAACACCAGTATCTTTTGGTGCCGTCGGAACGCCTATTATTATTGGTGTGAACAGTGGTTTAGATAAAGAAAACTTAAGCCAACAGTTAGTTGCTCAAGGTAGCAGTTGGGAACAATTTTTACAGTTAATTACTTCAGAAGTAGCTATCGGTCATGCCATTGTAGGTACGTTAATGCCATTATTTATGGTTGTGATGATGACACGTTTTTTTGGCCAAAATAAGAGTTGGAAAGAAGGTTTGAGTATTGCACCATTTGCACTTTTTGCAGGGCTGGCTTTTACTATACCTTACGCATTAACAGGCGTGTTTTTGGGCGCAGAATTTCCATCACTTATTGGGGCTCTAGTTGGTTTGATTATTGTTGTGCCTGCAGCGAAAGCTGGCTTTTTAATGCCCAAAAAAGTGTGGGATTTTGCACCTAGAGCGCAATGGCCAAATTACTGGTTAGGTAGTTTAACATTTGAAAAAGCTGACACAAACGCTATACATAATATGTCTTTGTTTAGAGCTTGGTTGCCGTATTTATTAGTCGCCATTATTTTAGTGCTTAGCCGTGTTTCGAGTGACTTTAAAGATCTGTTAAAAAGTATTTCTTTTGGTGTTAGTAATATTTTAGGTGAAATTGGTATCAGTGCCAGTGTTCAACCACTCTACCTACCCGGTGGTATTTTGTTAGCAGTTGTATTCATGACACTGTTTTTACACAATATGAAAGTAAAACAGGTTGCAAGTGCAGCCAAGCAAGCAAGTCGCACCTTAGTAGGAGCAGGATTTGTTTTAGTTTTCACTATTCCTATGGTAAGAATTTTAATTAATTCAGGGGTTAATAGTGCAGAACTTGCGGCCATGCCTGTTGCTATGGCAAGTTTTGTTTCACAAACCTTTGGTGATCTGTACCCATTATTTGCGCCAAGCGTAGGTGCGTTAGGTGCCTTTATTGCTGGCTCTAATACGGTTAGTAATATGATGTTAAGCCAATTTCAATATGAAGTAGCTAGTGCTTTATCTGTGTCGGGAGCGCTAATGGTTGCACTTCAAGCAATTGGTGCTGCTGCAGGTAATATGATTGCTATTCATAATGTGGTTGCAGCCTCTGCCACGGTTGGCTTATTAGGCCAAGAAGGAAGAACTTTGCGTCGAACTATTTTACCAACAATTTATTATGTATTTGCAGTTGGTGTTTTAGGATTGATTGCTATGTTTGTCTTAAATATCACAGATCCTTTGATGGCAATGTAATTACATTGCCGATAAAAGTCATAGTGCCTATGCAACCACTAAAAGATTGTTAACGCGTAACTCCAGCGGCCATTAAAGGCATGATATGTTTCAACTTTAGCGAGTAATGATGAAATAGACGAGTCAACGGCATTTTCTTGCGCGGTTAGTACGTCTTGTCTGGCATCTAACAATTCTAAGTAAGGAATTTGTCCTTCCTCGTACATGGCTTCTGCTTGTAAAAAGGCATTGTTGGCGTGAAAGTAACGTTCTTTAGCATAACCTTGTTGTGCGCTTTCTTTAATAAGTAGCTGTAAAGAAAGTTCGCTTTCGCTGATTGCACTTAATATCACTTGTTTATAGTCATTATACGCTGCATCACTTAACAATTGTTGAGCATCGCGTTGTGCCAACAATGCTGGGTAGCTAAGTAATGACCATTCAATTTGTGGCGCAACTTGCCATTGTTGCTGCGTATTCGATAAGTTATTATCCAAACTTAATACGCCAGCAAAACCACTTAAGCTGATATCAGGCAATAATGCTTTGCTCGCTGCAACACTTAATGAATAGGCTTGGCTAAAGTCATATAAAGCGCGGCTAATGTCAGGGCGTAATGCAATGGCATTGCTCGGTTCGCTTAAAGTAACATTTAACGGAATATTAATGAGATTTTGCTCATTTTCTACCTTAATATCATTAGCTAAACGGCCTGTTAATAAAGCGAGGGTCGAAATGTCACTATACAGTTGATATTCAATTTCAGGCAATATCGATTGCTGTTGGCTCAGTTGTGCACGGGTACGGTTAAGATCGAGTTCACTAGCACCACCTTCTTCAACACGCGCGGTTAATACCCCAATACTTTGCTGTAAAGCTTCAATTTGCTGGCTAATAATCGCTTGTTTCTGTATGTTGCCTTGGTAACTAACAAAACCAGAGACCACAGAAGACACCACTTCAATTTTTAATCGTCGTAATTGCTCAGCTTGACTCATTGTAGATGCGTCAGCCGCATCAACTAATGCTGAAATACGTCCAAACAAGTCAAGCTGCCAATTCATAGCAAGGTTTGCACTTGATTGACGTGTGATCGTTTTATCAAGGTTAGTGTTACTTGACGTTACTTCAAAACCTCCTTGGGGGAAGTATTGTGCTTTTTCTCCGCCAAGACGTGCAATGGCGCTTTCTAATTGCAGCTGGCTTGTTTTCAAATCGTAGTTCATTGCCAGTGCGTCATTCACGAGTTGATTAAGCTGATTTGAGTTAAATTGTTGCCACCAGTTTACTTCGTTCTGACCTATTAATGTTGATGAAATTTCAGTTTCATTAATAAAACTCTGTAGTTTTTGTTGATATTGATTTTCATTAATGCTGGCTGCACAGCCCGATAAAACAGTGCTTAACAACGCACCACTAATCAATAACTTCATTTTTTGAGAAAGCTTAATTTCTTTAGGTACTTTAAATGAGGTACCCATTTTATTTTATCTCCAAAGCGTTTTTCTTGTCAGAGTTTCTTTTGTTAGAAGTAATCAACATATAAAAGACAGGTGTAAATAATAAGCCAAACACTGTGACACCAATCATACCTGCAAATACAGCATTACCCATGGCATGTCGCATTTCTGCCCCCGCACCTGTTGCTAACACTAATGGTACAACGCCTGCGGTAAAGGCAATTGACGTCATTAAAATAGGGCGTAAACGCATACGACATGACTCAAGTATTGCTTCTAAGTGTGATAATCCTGTTTGATGACGGTCTTTCGCAAATTCCACCATTAATATTGCATTTTTAGAAGCTAAGGCTACTAACACAATGAGGGCTATTTGCGTGAAAATATTATTGTCTGATCCAACAAACCACACACCTAATAATGCTGAGAATATGGTCATTGGTACGATTAAAATTATAGCTAATGGTAAGCGTAAGCTTTCGTATTGGGCTGCAAGCACCATAAATACTAATAAAACAACTAACGGGAAGATATATACCATGGTATTGCCAGCAAGTACTTGCTGATAAGTTACTTCTGTCCATTCATACTCAATACCTGCAGGGAGTGTTTGGGCGAGTACTTTTTCAATGGCAACTTGGGCTTGATCTGAACTGAAACCAGGTGCAGGGCTACCGTTAAGCTCGGCACTTGGGTAACCGTTGTAATGCATAACGCGATCAGGACCAATAGCTGGCGTTACGGTTAATACTGAGCCTAAGGGCACCATATTTCCCGCGCGGTTACGAACTTTAAGATTAAGAATTTGTTCTGGCTCTAAACGATAATCGGCATCAGCTTGTGCATTGACTTGATAAGTACGTCCAAACATATTGAAATCATTCACATACATTGAGCCTAAGTAAATTTGCAAGGCGTCAAATACTTCATCTAACGGAATGCCTTGAATAAGTGCTTGCTCGCGGTCAATATCAATATCCATTTGTGGTACTTGAATACGGAAGCTTGAATACAGCCCCATTAATGCGGGATCTTTTTGCGCATTCGCAATCACCGCTTGCAGGCTATTAAATAATGCTTCAAAGCCTTTGTTGGCTCTATCTTCAATTTGCAGTTTAAAGCCGCCAGTGGTACCTAAACCCTGAATTGGTGGTGGTGGAAATACTGCGACAAATGCTTCATCAATCGCCGCAAAGCGTTGGTTTAATTGTGCAGCGATAGCCATTGCTGATTGGCTTGGATCAGTACGCTTGTCAAAACTTTCAAGTGGTGTAAAAACTATGCCGCTATTGGGGCTGTTAGTGAAACCGTTAACTGATAAGCCAGGGAAAGCAACTGTGTGGGCAACACCCGGTACTTCTAAGGCAATTTGTTGCATTTGTGACAGTACTTCTTGGGTACGATCAAGGCTTGCTGCGTCTGGCAGTTGGGCAATACCAACAAGATATTGTTTATCTTGTTGTGGAATAAAACCACCGGGTACGGCATTAAATAACTTAAAGGTACCGCCAAGCAAAGCAAGGTAAGCCACCATAACTACAACGGTCATGCGTATTAATTTTTGTACTAATTTTTCATACCTTTTAGCACCACGATTAAATACACGGTTGAATGGTTCAAATAACCAGCGGCCGAATAAAGTATTTAGCAAACGGGTAAAAGCATCGGGTTTTGCGTTATGAGGCTTCAATAATATCGCGGATAAAGCAGGTGATAAAGTAAGTGAGTTAAACGCTGAAATAACGGTTGAAATTGTGATGGTAAGCGCAAACTGTTTATAAAACTGACCAGATAAACCTGAAATAAATGCGGTAGGAATAAATACCGCACATAACACCAAAGCAATAGCAATAATTGGCCCTGTTACTTCACTCATGGCAACACGGGTTGCTTCAAGTGGTGATAAACCTCTTTCAATATTACGTTCTACATTTTCCACAACAACAATGGCGTCATCCACCACAATACCAATGGCGAGTACTAAACCAAATAGTGATAAGGTATTAATTGATACACCTAACCATTGCATTACTGCAAAGGTACCGATAAGTGAAATAGGTACTGCAATTAAAGGGATAATAGACGCGCGCCACGTTTGTAAAAATACAATTACTACAATAACCACGAGGGCAATTGCTTCTAATAACGTTGTGATTACGGCATCAATTGAACCACGAACAAATACGGTTGGATCGTATACAATATCGTATTCAACACCACTAGGAAAATCTTTAGACAAACGCGCCATGGTTTCACGTACTTGGTTTGATAATTCAATGGCATTAGAGCCCGGACGTTGAAAAACAGGCATAGCAAGGGCAGGTTGATTATCAAGCTCAGCACGTAAAGAGTACGTGTCTTGGCCTAAATCAACACGCGCCACATCTGATAAACGGGTTAATTGACCTTGCTCACCCACTTTAATAATAACCTGTTCAAATTCTTCAATACTATTTAAACGACCTTTAACGTTTAACAATATTTGAAATTGATTATCGTTAGATATCGGTTGAGCGCCTAAGCTACCTGCAGCAACTTGTTGGTTTTGCGAACGAAGCGCGGTTATAACATCGCCTGCTGTTAGTTTTCTAGCGGCTAATGCATCTGGGTTTAACCAAACACGCATTGAGTATTTACCACCACCAAATAAGCGTATATCACCTACACCAGGTAAACGTGCTATCTCATCTTTAATGTTTAAATCAGCATAATTAGACAAATAAACAGTATCATGAGTGTTTTTAGGTGAATATAAATGAACCACCATAGTTAAATCGGGAGATGATTTTTCTGCTACAACACCAAGACGTTGTACTTCTTCTGGTAAGCGTGGCAAAGCACTGTTTACACGGTTTTGTACTTGCACTTGTGCGCGATCTAAATCGGTACCTAAAGCAAAGGTTACTGTCAATGTCATACGACCGTCACTTGTTCCTTGAGAAAACATATATAACATGTTTTCGGTACCATTAATTTCTTGCTCAAGTGGCGTTGCTACTGTTTGTGCAATTACAGTAGGGTTGGCACCAGGGTAGTTAGCGGTTACTACTACGGTTGGTGGTACAACTTCTGGATATTCACTAACGGGTAGCTGAAATAATGAAATTCCACCACCAATCAAAATAATGAGTGACAATACCGCCGCAAAAATAGGGCGTTGTATAAAAAAATTTGAAAAATTCATGATTAGTTCTTAGTGTTTAGCAATCAGGTTAGTATCATCAGTTACGGATTCAGGTGTTAACTTAGGTTCAAGTAAGGTAAATGCGATATTGGTAGTATCAATAGTGACTGTTGTTGGGTTTATTGGCATGCCAGGGCCAACACGTGCTGGGCCGTTAACAGCTATTATATCGCCTTGCGTTAAACCCGCAGTAATGGCACGTAGTTTTCCATAGCGTTCACCTACCTCTACTAATTTGTATTCTAGGATGTTGTCTTCCCCAACGGTAAGCACAAAGCGGTTTTTTAAATCGGTGCCAATGGAGCGTTCAGGTATAAGAATTTTATTTGAAATAGCTGAAGCGGCCAATTTAATACGGGCAAAAGAACCTGCACGGAGTTGATTTTTTATCTGATTGTTATCTTCAAAAACAGCACGCACCCTTAGTGTACCTGTTGAAGCATTAATTTGATTGTCAATAAAGTTAATGTAACCATGATATGGAAAATCTTTTTGTCCAACATTTTGCATTATTACTTGTTGTTTGCTAGCCGCGGTCACGTTAGCAAAGGAACTATTCCAAGTACGTTCGTCAATATCAAAATAGGCATACATTTCATGATTAGATACGATAGAGGTCAAAATACTTTGTCCAGCTAAAACGTTATTTCCACGGGTGATATTTGCTCGTGAAATAACACCGTTGATAGGTGAGCGTATTGAAGTAAACTCTAAGTCAAGTTGAGCAGCCATTAGTTGGGCTTGCAATGCTGCAAGTTGTGCTTTTCGTTGCAGTAAGGTAGATGTGCGAGACTCGGCCTGTTCTGTTGAAATAGCTTTTCGTTCAGTTAGGCGTACAGCACGTTTTGCTTCACTTTGTGCTTGACTTAATAGTGCTTTAGCACTGAGCACTTGCGCTTCTAAACTGGCAACAATTGCAGCAAAAGGGCGGTTGTCAAGTTGAAACAATAAATCACCTTGCTTTACTTCATCACCTTCTTTAAACGATATGTGATCAATGACACCCGAAACACGGGGCATTAAAGCCACTTCTTCAGGTGATTCTAAACGGCTGGTATATACGTGCCAATTTTGAACTGGTTTAAATAACACTTCAGCTACATCAATGGGCTGTAATGGTCTTTGTTGTGTTGTATTTTGAGCTGAATCTTGTGTACAAGCGGTTATTGTCAGGCTCATTGAGACAATGGCGGCCAGAATAATTTTTTTATTCATCATAAACTCCTAAATATAATGTTGCGAATGATACGTAATAAGTTTTTGACAAAAAACAGTAGTTTTTTAAATTCATTAGTGCAAAAATGGCAACAATTTGAATTAAATAGAGTAAATAATGGATACAACAAGTCGGTTGTTAATGTTGTTAGATGTCATTGAACAAGGTTCATTTGCTAATGCCGCGGAAAATAGAAATGTTGATCGGTCTGTTATCTCTAAACAGATCAATCGATTGGAATCTGAGCTTGGTGTTAGATTATTAAACAGAACAACACGCTCTTTTTCTCTTACTGCAGTGGGTGCTGAAATGATCAAAAAAGCGCGTGAACTTCGTGCGCTATTGAATGACACCGTACGATTAGCTGAAAACTACCATCAAGAGCCGCGTGGTATATTGAAAATTGCTTCGACGAGTATTTTTGCGAAACAATATTTACAACCTGTAATAGATGAATTTCAAAAACGCTTTGAACAAGTTGAAGTTGAATTAAATTTAAATGATCGCTTGATAGATATTGTTTCAGAAGGATTTGATTTGGCTTTTCGCGTTGGTGAGCCGAAAGATTCTACATTAATTGCACGAAAGCTTAGCCGAAATCGTCTATGTATTTTAGCTTCACCTGAGTTTATTGCTACTTATGGTATGCCACAAACTATTGATGAGCTTGCTGCTTTGCCAGCGGGAAATTATGCAAGTAACGGGAAAAGAGTGACAAGTATTAAGTATATTAATGATAAAGGCGAGCTAGCAGAAAAAGCATTAAAAAGTGTTTTTAGGGCCAATGATGGAGAAATATTATTGTTAAAAGCACTTTCTGGTGCGGTATTTGTGATGCTACCAGCATTTATTCTTGCTGATGAAGTGAAAGATGGGCGTTTAATCCCCCTATTAACTGATATCGAGTTAATAGATTATAGTGCAATATACGCAATATACCCCCATAGAGATTTACCCGCAAGAACACGATTATTTTTTGATGCAGTTCGAGATTATATTGGTAGAACCACTCCTATTTGGGAAAAAAACATTCCAAATTTTGAACACATGTATCAAGCTAAACAATAATAAATGTTGAGTTAATTATACTGCTATTGAGTAGTGCTGATGCTTGTTGATTTAAGGAGAGTCCGTTGTGTTACACTACTTATTAACAGTAGCTTAATACAAAGCTGAATTGAGATATGTTTGATAAACGAGTTTCTAAATATTTAGTAAAAATAAATAAAGGTGAGGCGATTAACTTGGCTAAATTTTTATTAGTATTACCTGAAAGCATTCAAGATGAAGTACGCAATCATGCCACGGTGAAATGCCAAAAAGGTGGTTTATCAATAGTCAACATTCACAGTGATGAGCTTAAGGCGGAGTTAGCGCAATTAACTATTGAACCTAAATGTCGAATTGAGGCAACAACTCAAGGAAATTCACATAAAGTAACCACTTCAACTAGTTTTTTATTGGTATACCATGAAAAGTGTAGCTCAATTCACCCTGAAACAGTTATTATTAACAAAACAGGGGCACATTATCTATTTACGCCCAAAACGCATGTGCTTATTGTTGAAAATGCAGAGTTATTTTTTTCAAAAACGCAATTATTTGCGCAATTAAATCAAATTTTTGACTTGCAGCTTTCATTAAATAATACCGATTTACTCTATGGTTCAGGTAATCAAGTAAGTCATAAATTAAATGAAGCCTTTTTAAGTGAGTATCAGTCAATTTTATGTTTCTTTGATTATGATTTAGGTGGTTTGAAAATATTTTCAGCCTTGAAGAATATGCTAGGGGATAAAGTGAGCTTTTTAGAGCCAATATCAAATAATATAAAACCGCTTTTTGTTAAAAAGCCTACAAGTGAAAAGCAATATTTTGACGCACTAGCCAAGGCAAAAGCCTTAAACCTAATGACATTACATTCATTACTATTATCAGAAACTTCATTTATGGAGCAAGAAGCTATTTTAGCTTTTGAATAGGAAATTACCCCATGACACACCAATTCAATTTTGTCCTTAAAAAACTTGTGTTAGTTGACTCAGCAGGCTTTTGCTATTCCGAAATAGAGTTAGACAAGCACACTATTTTGCTTGGTGAGGGCAATGTGGGTAAATCGAGTTTACTTAACTGCATTCGATTATTTTTGTTACCTGAAGTTAATTTTAATAAGGCGAAAGACAAGTTTAACTTTAGAAGCTCAAATGGTGATGAATATGATAAAGATCAGTCGTTTGGTCATTATTTTCCAACCAAATATTCACACTTAATTATTGAGGTTGAAAAAGTTATTGGTGGTAAAAAATATACGCATTGCCAAATACTGAGCAGGGGTAACAACCTTGCTTTTGAACGTATTTTTACAACCCTTACATACAATGATATTCGCTCTTTATTTTGGCAAGTAGAGGCGGATGATCAATATAACATTGGAGCACGAGTAGACAAACTGTCGACCCAAGAGGTTTTTGCCAAAATAAAAAGCAAAGACAAATTCTGCATTACTGTAAAAGATCCTCAAAAGTTAAAAGATTTAATGTACGCAAGAGACATATTGTCAGACGTTGCTATGCGTTATAGCTTGTTTCCACTTAATGATGCCTCTGAAGAAAATATTGAATCGTTGCGTGCATTAATATTAATGTTATTTGATATGAAAACCTCGAATAAATCGGTAGCTAAAGCAGTTGCCAATTTGATTGAGGCAGAAAAGAAAGAAACCACTGATGCGTTAAAGTTTGATATTCAAAGCTTTATGGTTGCACATGACCAGTTAAAAGAAGAAGAACAAAAGCTAACAGACATAGAAAACAGAACGAATGAATATAATGAACTAACTCAAAACTACGCTCGTTACAGTGAATTATCTGCGGCTGAAAGTCAGTTTGTTGATTTATATTTATACTTAGAAAATGCGATTCAAACACAAAATAAAAGCATTAATGAAACTGCTACGCGTATTAATAACTATCAATTGCAACTAAACCCGATTAGTGCACAAATTAAAGAACATAATCAAAATTTATTTGCCGCCAACAAAGCGTGTAATAAAGCAAAAAGTACCATTGAAAAAATAAATAAAGACATAAATAAAGCTGAGATTGAGTTAAACCTGTATGGTGATATGTCACTTGCTGAAGTGGTTGAAATATTAGATGAAGACATCAATAGTACCAATGAAAAAATTCAGTCATTAAAAGATGTAAATGCAAGGCGTAATCGTCTTGTTAAATTACAAAGCCAAATAGAGCATTACAGCAAGCAGCAGCATCAACTTGAACAAGATATTGCTAATGCCGAATTTACCTTAGTACAGCAACTTTCTAATGACACTATTACTTTTTTAAATTCACTTAATCACCAAATTGCTTACGCTAACCCTGGCAAGTTGCTCAGTGAGCAAGAACAAAATGCGATTAATCATTTTCAACACTTGTTTACAGATCAAGGTTATTCATATGCATTTTTTGGTCAAGAAATCAGAAAATCTAATACCCCTGTTAGTCGAGACTTGGCAAAAGAATTAGATAATATTAAATCTGAAATACTAGCTGACTTATCAGAAAAAAAATCACTTGAAAACTTAGGTGCGGAAAACCCATTAATTATTGAGAAGAAATTAGCCAGCTTAGAAAAAGAACTGAATGAAGCATTACGCACCAAGCAATTGATTAGTACACTTGATGAAAATAAAACGGCCATAAAGATATACACGAGCCAGCAAGGTGAAAATCAACAAATACTTGATGAGTTAACCCCTGTTATTGCTAAATTGTCAGCGCAGCAAACCGAATTAGCAAGCTTGATAGAAACCGAGCGAATGACACAAGCTCAATTAAAGCAAGCACAGTCTGAATTATTAGCGGTTAAGGGTAATGCCGATGGCACAAAACAAGCTTATCCGAAAATTCAACGACAACTTGAGCAACAAACCACCTGTAAAAATATACCTGAAACGTTAACATTAGACTACTTGCATCAATTACAAACGAACCTTCAAGCGGTTGAGAAACTCAGAACCCAAATAATTGACACGCTAAAAGCCTTTGTTGCAGACAAGTTTGTTGAAGCAGACGATGATCTTTTTAGTGCTAGCCCCATGCCGAGTGTTATTCATGCAACTTTTATTGAGTTAAGAAGAGTGTATGAAGAAGTGGAAGATCAACGTTTATTATTACGTAGCAAAACCAAAATGCATAATGAAAGTGTCAGCAATTACGTTGACATTTTAGATAAAAACTTTGAACACATTAACCGTTTTGAAAATCAATTAAATAGAGCTTTTAAAGGCATTTCAATTAATGATTTGAATGAAATTGAAGTGTCAATTCATATTGACAACCGGTTTAGTAACTTAATTAAAGAAATTCATAAAAGTTATAATGAATTTAGCGATCAAACCTTATCTGAGCAGTTTTATATTCGGCTACAAGCCTTTAGTGATGCGTTCTTTAAAAACGGAGAGCGCAATAAGCTGGTGATGTCAGATATCATTAACGAAGTCAGTTACCGCGTTAAAAAAGACGGACATGATGGTTGGCAAACTAAGCAGCAATCTACCTCGACCACCGCATTAATCAATTTAAAATTGGTGCGCATGTTGTTAGCTAAATTACGCGCTGATAGCTGCATGGTGCAACTACCTGTTATTATGGACGAAGCAGCGAATATTAATGTTGATCAATATGAATGGTTGCTTGATGATATTAGAGAAAGTGGCTTCTTTTTATTTACCGCAGGCACTCATAGCTCAGGTGCTGAGTTAGTTCATATGATTGGCCATCATTATGATGTAGATGCGTTAAAAACCGCAAAACCATATACCAAAGAACGCACCCGGGTAGTGTGGGGCGGACCACAAGCATTTATTAATGAAAGTGACTTTGACGATTATCAAAGTAATAACCAAATTGAGTTATTGGTAGGCACTGATGAAACAATTTAGCGCTATTGAAACGTTAAAGTTAATGCTTGAACGGCCCAACATAATGTTTAACGTGATCAAGAAAATGGATCGCCAAAACGAGCGTTTTATCAGCGAAGCCGCTGTTGCGCTAACCGTGTTAGACGAGATTAAAAACTTAGATAAAAAAGAACAGCAGCGTTTTAAAATTGCTTATGCCACCGAAAACTTAGCCAATTCACATATTGTTGCCGACCAAGACCAGTTTGACAATGTTAACCGCTTAATGTTTCAAGAATCGGTATTGGCATTATTTAGATTATGTGAAACGTCGTTATATCAAGAGTTAACCGACGCTAAGTTAAAATCAGAATTGGCTTCTTTTTGGCACATACAAGCCAAATTACACGCGAATGATTGCAGTTTTAATGCGTTAGATCCTGACTACACCGAACTAGTAGAAGAGTTATTGCAAAAATTAGGCAGTTTGCTTGACTTACTAAAACGCAACTTGGTGAGAATGCAAAATATAAATAGTGACCTTGAACAACTCTCAATTGATGTAAGTAAAGAAGGTATTGATTTTGTTGAGTATCGTCAGAAGTTACTGGATGATGTTACCCGTTTATATGAACGTCATATTTTGCCAACGCAACGTTTCGTTAATCCCGATGTACGATTAGTTGATGGGGATAACCTGCTTGCAACAATTAATTCTATTAAAGTCCTGTTTGACGCTCATGGTAAGTTTGAATTGTCTGATCAAATTTTCCGTTATAGTTTAAGTTTTAGTAATATCATCAATCCGCTTAAAGATGTTGCGAATCAGATCAATGGCTTTATTAGAAAAACGCAGAAGAGTCTTACACAATTTAATGCTATGGAATGGCACTTTGAACGATTTAAGCAAAAGTATGAAGCAACGTTAGACGGTCGGGTAAACCGCACTAAAGTCGATAGTTCTTTTGCTAAAGAAATTCCGTTTATGAATCAGGTTAAACGGATTCCTCGCCCTAAAACATTAAAAATTGAAAGTAATGAATCATATTTTTATAATATTTTTACTGATTTAACCTACTTAATAGAAGATCAGTTATTGGTGAGCAGTGATGTTTTAGCTGAGAAAGGCGAAGCGTTAATTTCATTTACCTCAAAAACTAGGCTTGAACGAGCTAGGCAAATATTTAACCTTATTGAGCAATTATCATTACGCGAGTCTAAAGATCTCATTGCGACGTTACATTATCGATTAAAAGACTTATTACCACATTATCAGTTTGTTGATCTAATTAATGCTGTGGTTCATTACCGCAAAACAATACTGCAGGGTAAACAGCTGATTAAAACCAATAAAAAATCCTATATACAACATGGTAACGAATATTACGTCTATCGTGTGGTTATGCTACAAGAGGCAACGTAATGGAACAGACTGTCATAAATACCTTTGAAGAGATATCGTATGTAAAAAGTGCGAAAATATACCGTTTGTTCTCACAAGGTAAAGTGCTAAACAAGCAACGCTACGATGAAATACATGGCTGTTTTGTTGATGATGAGCTGTTTACTTTAGTATTCAATAAAATAAAACACTTCACCTTATTTTTTAAACACATGGGTTATGAGTTAAAGTTTGATGAAGAGGGCGATTTTTATTTCACTCAAGAAATTCGTGACAGCAACACAGATGAAGCTGACGATAATGCCATGAAGATTCAAGCTGTATTGCTTTTCATTGGTCGTTATTATGCTAAAGCGGGAGATTTAGCACAGCTAGCAGACCCAATGTTTGGCCTTAAAGAAAGTGATATTGAAGCATTAAAGCAAGATGATTTATTAATCAGCTCGTTAAAAGCGCTACGGCTAGACAATTGGGATAAAGCATTAGACTACTTATCAAGCAGAGATTTAGTGTTTAAAATGGCAAAAGACCGTTTCGTATTAAGCTCAGCGGCCATGGCTTTTTTAAACCGATTAATAACCGCTCACACAGAATTTATTAATAAGTAACCAAGGTAGGTTAGAATTTATTCTGGCAATTCAGCGCAATAAATTACGTCTTACAAAAACACGGTTCAAGGTAGGTTAGAATTTATTCTGACAATTCAGTGCAATAAATTACGTCTTACAAAAATAGCAGCCAAGGTAGGTTAGAATTTATTCTGACAATTCAGCGCAATAAATTTTGTCTTACAAAAACACCAGCCAAGGTAGGTTAGAATTTATTCTGACAATCCAACGCAATAAATTACGCCCTACAAAAACACGATTCAAGGTAGGTTAGAATTTATTCTGACAATTCAGTGCAATAAATTTTGTCTTACAAAAACACCAGCCAAGGTAGGTTAGAATTTATTCTGACAATCCAGCGCAATAAATTACGTCTTACAAAAACACCAGCCAAGGTAGGTTAGAATTTATTCTGACAATCCAGCGCAATAAATTACGTCTTACAAAAACACCAGCCAAGGTAGGTTAGAATTTATTCTGACAATCCAGCGCAATAAATTTTGTCTTACAAAAACACCAGCCAAGGTAGGTTAGAATTTATTCTGACACGGGCAATAAATTAGCCCCTACATTGAGTGTTGTTCTTTTTTCTGAGCAAAATGCATAGCCAAGTATTAAAAAATTGAGCTTTTTTACACAATATCGGTAATAATTTTTCTGTAATCTGTAATATAAGGGTAGTCCTTAAGTCGGTCTGCACTCACACTAGGCAATTGAGAGTCAGGGTTGGCGACGGCCAGTAAATGTTTTATACCAAACTTTTTGGCGCTATCTAAAATGGTTAAGCTGTCATCAACAAATAAAGTGCTTTCATTAATAAAGCCTAAATCTGCTTGAAGTTTTTGCCATAAAATTTGTGACTCTTTCGTTGCCCCGTATTGATGCGTAGAGATTAATAAATCAATATGCTGATCGAGTTTGGTACGCTCTACTTTCAATGACAAACTCTCTGGATGCGCATTGGTAAGTAAAATTACTTTTTTCCCCGCCTGTCTTAACGTACTTAAAAAAGGTAGGGTGTCTGGACGTAATGCAATTTTGTGTTGTATTTCTTTTTTTAATTCTACTATGGGCAAATCAAGTTTATCAGTCCAATAATCTAAGCAATACCATTGTATTTGTCCTGCTACTTTACTGGTTTCAATGTGCAAATATTCTTGAGCGGCTTTCAAGGCAATATTATGTGTTTTGGCATATTTTGCTGGAATATGAGTGTGCCAAAAATAATTATCAAAATGTAAATCTAATAATGTGCCGTCCATGTCGAGGATGACAACGTTAATTTTTCCCCAATTAAGCATTTAGTGGTTCCAAAGATGATGTTTATCGTGTCATTATAACGTTATGTAGAATGAAATACGCAAGCTTATGACAGGGAAAAATCAATTACCGAAAATCAATGGGCAAAAACAAGTAGCGAAAAGTCGTTTATTTGCTATTGAACAGTTAGACCTTACCTTCAGTAATGGGGAAGAACGTCAATATGAACGCATGGTAGGTTCAGGCAACGGTGCTGTAATGATAGTTCCTATGCTTGATGCTGACACATTATTGTTAGTTCGGGAGTATTGTGCGGGCACACACAGTTATGAACTGGGTTTTCCTAAGGGACTAATTGACCCAGGTGAAACACCTGAATATGCTGCTAACAGAGAGCTACAAGAAGAAATATCCTATGGTAGTAATAAATTTCATTACCTTTCTCAAGTGATGATGGCTCCCGCCTTTTTTAATGCAAAAATGACTATTTTTATCGCGACTGACTTATATCCTTCAGCTTTGGAAGGGGATGAACCTGAGTCTTTAGAGGTAGTTCCTTGGCCCATTAAAGACTATAAAAATTTACTGCAACAACCTGATTTTCAAGAAGCGCGCAGTATTGCTGCGTTGATGTTATCAATTGACTACCTTTCTGCAGGAAAATTAATTAAGCAGGATGAAATATGAATGCTATTACCGATGACCGACTATTAAGTATTGCTTTAGATAGTGCTAAAAAAGCGGGTATTGAGGTTATGAAGTATTATCGAGATAAGAGCTTCACTGCAGATTTGAAAGCGGATGAAAGCCCTGTTACCAGTGCAGATTTAGCATCCAATGATATTTTAATGGACCAACTGAAAACCTTAACCCCTGATATTCCAATTATTTCTGAAGAAGTGGGGGCTGTTTCGTTGTTACAACGTCAAAATTGGCAACGTTATTGGTTACTTGATCCTATCGATGGCACAGGTGAGTTTATTATTGGCAGTGGTGATTTCGCGGTTAATATTGCATTAATTGAAAATGGTTGGCCAAGTATGGGGGTTATTCATGCACCAGATCATCAAACAACCTATTACGCTCAAAATAATTTAGGGGCTTATAAAGAATCAAAAGAACAACATAATAATCATCATCACCGTATTCACGTTGCAGATTATCAGGGATCTCGCCATATTAAAGTGGCCATTAGTAAACGACAGCGCATTGAGTTAATTGAGCAATATTTAAATAACGATTTTGATTTTGAACATATTGCTTTGGGTAGTTGTTCATTGAAAAATTGCCTGATTGCAGAGGGCAGTGCAGATTGTTATTTACGTATTGGCGTCACAGGAGAGTGGGATACTGGGGCTAGTCAATGTATATTAGAGCAAGCTGGAGGCTCTATTATTGACAGTGAATTTAATCCACTGAGTTATAATAAAAGAGAAAGCTTACTCAATCCTGATTTTCTTAGTTTAGGTAATCAAAATATTCCTTGGAAAAACATAATTAAAGCACATCGAAAAGTCTATTGACCATTGCTGTCAACTTGGCCGTAGTACAGTATTAATATTACCAAGTTTTCATAAATCCCCCAAAATAATCTGCGGTTGTTTCTCATGTTCTTTTCTCAATTGATTAGTGGTGAGTAAATACAATCGATAATGCAAAGTAGTTGACAATTTTGATTGGTATTGATTAAATCAACGCGGATTAAGTTTATATTTTTGCACTTTTAGGTGTAAATAGGTGTAAAAATAAATTTAAATCATTTTAAGATATGATGTTAAGGTTTTATAGATGAAAAACATTTCTTTATTCGGCGAATGCATGATTGAGCTGATGACAGCCTCACAATATCCGTCATCAAACATGTTAAAACAGTCATTTGCTGGTGATGTTTTTAATACGGCAGTTTACCTAAAGCGTACTTTCTCTGATGTGAATGTACATTTAGTTACGGCTGTAGGAAAAGATAGTTTCAGCCAAGATATGATTCAATACTTCAAGGATGAACATATTGGTACTAATTTTGTTTTTCAATCAGACACTAAAATACCAGGTTTATACGCTATTCAACTAGATGATGTTGGTGAACGTAGTTTTACCTATTGGCGAAGCGATTCGGCAGCACGGCAAGTTATGCAACACATTGACAGTAATACAGTCAATGCACTATCTCAAGGGGATATGTTTTTCTTTTCGGGTATTTCTCTAGCTGTTATAGAACCAAGTGCTCGTGCAGATTTTTGGTTTATGGTAGAAAAGCTTAAAACGGCAGGCGTTTGTATTGTTTTTGATCCAAACTATCGGGCGAGAATGTGGGATAACCCAGCCCAAGCAAAAGAGCAGTTTGAAAAAGCTTTTTTACTTGCCCATATTGCATTACCGGGAGTTGATGATTTTCAGCAACTTTATAGCATATCAACATCAGAGGGCGTTTATGAATTTTGTAAGCCTTATCAATTTGATGAATTGATTATTAAAAACGGTGAAGCAGGTATATTTTGTTATACAAAAACTGAGCAGTTTAAATTTAACATAACCCCAGTTGATAATGTGGTAGACACAACCTCAGCGGGTGACTCTTTTAATGGCGTTTACCTTGGTGCTAGATCGAAAAATGTAAATGTCAGTGAAGCGATTGAGCTTGCTTCAAAAGCAGCTGGCTTTGTTATTCAACATAAAGGCGCTATTGTTGAAAGTGCAGCTTACCGTCAATTTGTTGAAGAACAATTGGTTAACAAAAAATAGTTAGTTATACTGTTGATAAATGCACTGTACGCTTTATTAACGGTAGGTTTTAATCTCTATGCATTGGTTCTGTTGATTCAAAGTAGAGTATTGTATGCCAACCTACCCTACAGCCACAAAAAGGGAACGTTATGCTAGAACCAATTCAACAAAATGTCCGAGATCTAGGTGCCATCTTAGGTCAAACTATTGCTGCAGACCAAGGTGAACAATGGCTTAAAAATATAGAAGCAGTTCGCTTAGAAGGTAGAGAGTTAGCTGCTGGTGATAGTAAAGCAATTACCGCATTGCAAGCTCATTTTGCTAAAAGTAATGAACACGACATGCTGATTTATGCTAGAGCATTTAGTCAATTTTTGAATTTGGTCAATTTGGCTGAACAACAATATACTACCAGCTTGCAAGGTTTAACCGAATTAGATCTTGCACATCCTTTAGAAGATCTTGAAGACAAAATTGACAGTACTGATCCTGCATTGATAACGGCAGCGTTAAAAAAATTAAAGATAGAACTCGTACTCACAGCACACCCTACAGAAGTAAACCGTAGAACGTTTATTCATAAATATAATCAAATTAGCCAAGCATTAGATGTGTCAGATAATATTGATTTCACCCGTATTGAAGAACTGATTAGTCAAGCTTGGCATACAGATGAAATTCGTCAACAACGCCCGACACCATTACAAGAATCTCGATGGGGATTAAACAGTATTGCTGATAATTTCTGGTATGCTGTGCCTAAATTTATGCGAGAACTTGATGATTTTTCTTCTAAAATGACAGGGCAGGCTTTACCACAAAATGCAACGCCTATCACTATGGCGAGTTGGATGGCAGGCGATCGTGATGGTAATCCTTTTGTTACGGCTAGCCTAAGCAAAAAAGCGTTAATTAATGCGCGGTTGATGGCCTGTGAATTGTATTTACAAGATTTTGAAGAGCTCTATTTAGAACTATCCATGTCTAAAGCAACAAAGAACTTAACTTGTGTAGATAACGATGTGCAAGGGCCTTACCGTCAACATCTATTACCTGTTATACGCTTATTAAAAGATTCACAAGCCTGTTTAAAAGAAGGCTGTACTGAAAATATTTTGTCAAATTCAGAACAATTGCGTAAACCATTGCAAACTTGTCGAGACAGCTTGTTAGCAGTTGGCTTAACCAGTGTTGCTAATTCCTTGGTGCTAGACTTGATTCGTAAAGTGAATAGCTTTGGTATTTCGCTAGTAAAATTAGATATAAGACAACACAGTGAGCGACATGACAGCGCTTTAGCTGAATTAACACAAGTGCTCAATTTAGGTGCTTATATTGATTGGCCTGAAGAACAAAGGCGAGAATTTTTACTCACAGAATTAAATAACCCTAGACCTTTATTACCTAAACATCAATGGACAGCAGAGACACAAGAAGTGTTTGACACCTTTGCTATGATTGCACAAGAGCCAGCAGAACTTTTTGGGCTTTATGTTATTTCAATGGCGAGTGAAGTCAGTGACGTATTAGCGGTTAAATTATTATTAAAAGCGGCAGGTGTTTCATGGGATATGCCCATAGCACCATTATTTGAAACCTTAGATGATTTAAATAATGCGCCAAAAATTATGGCTGAACTCTTAAGTATTGAGCGCTATCGCAATAGTTGTAATAAGCAACATCATGTCATGATTGGCTACAGTGATTCAGCAAAAGATGCTGGTGTACTAGCCGCAACATGGGGTCAGTATAAATGCCAAGAAAAGTTAGTAGAAGTCTTCGTTAAGCAAAATATTGAACTGAAACTATTTCATGGTCGAGGTGGAACTATTGGTCGAGGTGGTGGCCCAGCGCATGACGCCATTGCATCTCAACCGCCAGGTACCTTAAATGGCGGCTTACGTGTAACTGAACAGGGTGAAACTATTCGTTTTAAATTTGGTACACCTAATTTAGCTAATCGCAGTTTGCACTTATATGCATCAGCCATATTAGAATGTTTAATTACACCACCACCTGCGCCTAAAAAAAGCTGGCGAGATATTATGGAAATAATGTCTGATGAAAGCTGTGCTACGTATCGTAATTATGTACAAGGAAATGAAGATTTTGTTAAATATTTTAGGCAAGCGACTCCAGAACAAGAACTAGCGTCTTTACCTCTAGGCTCTCGTCCAAGCAAACGCAAATCAGATGGCGGAATAGAATCGTTAAGAGCTATTCCGTGGATTTTTGCTTGGACTCAAAATAGGCTTGTTGTGCCAAGCTGGCTTGGCTTAGGTAGTGCAATCAAAACAGCCTACCAAAACCATGCATCATTAATTAAAGAAATGTTACAGGAATGGCCTTATTTTCGTTCCCGTATTTCATTAACCGAAATGGTTTATTCAAAAGCAGATAGTAAAATGTCGGCATTGTATGACACGTCTTTAGTCGATAATTCCCTCATCAATATGGGTGATGACTTACGTGAACAACTTGTGCAAGATAAACAAACACTGTTAAATATATTAGGACAAAAACAGCCATTAGAGCATGATTTGTGGAACCTTAATTCGTTTGAACTACGCCGCCCTTATTTAGCGCCTTTACATCTGTTGCAGATTGAAGCGCTTAAGCGTTTAAGAGTACAGCCAGAACACGTGAAAAACGAACAGGTGTTGATGGTGACGATGGCGGGTATTGCTACTGGTATGCGTAATACGGGTTAATATAGCACTCATTTAAACAAAGGAAGAATTGATGTTCTTCCTTTACTTTTTAATCATATCAATTTGATTAAATTTCTTCCCAACTCAGAGCCTTATCAACTTGGTATTAAAATTCAACTTGATAAGGTGATAAGGAAAAATCAGACACAGGTCTTATAGATATACGTGCATCCTCTTCTACTTCGTCATTACTCGCAAAATGTATGACGTACTCTTTTGCCAACAATTTTTGCTTAAAGTGAGCAATGGCTTCGTTGGTTATCACTGTCGTGTTATCGTCACCGTTTGTTGATATTTGCGCATAAGCAAAGTCTTTAATCAGTGTATTTAATGTGTCTGGATCTATTGAACTGGGGTTGATAAACATGAATAATTTGAGTTTTGTGGTTAATAGCGCAAGAGTAACACTTTTAAGATCTGTAGACGTTCTTATTTTCAACACTCTCATAAGTCATGAGAATAGAAAGTGAGTATAAGCGTATAAACTTATCTGAGTAAGTTTATAAATAAACCGTGCAGGTTAAGTATAATTTTAGCGGAACAATACAAACACTAATATTATAATCAGTATTTAAGAAGCATTATTACCGCTAATAGTACACTGGGTAATGTTTATTTATCGTCGATAACATGCGTAACAAAATAATAAACATAATAAGCACAAATACCCAATAAAATGGCTAAGCCAGCGACAGAATACATGACAACAGGATCATTTAATAACATTGAAAAAAAGTTCATTTTCAACTCCTTATACATACATAATAAAATGTATGATTATTTAATTTATGAAACTACATAACCTAAATAATATTATAAGAGGCTATTACAATTGATTGATGATTTAAATCAATAAAAATCGTTCTTTTTCGCCATTTTTGCTTTTAATTCTTCTTGTTCAATTATTTTATTATAAATTTTATTGGCTTTATCGACAGCGGCTTCTATTTTCGCCTTCGATAATTCTCTTTCATCAAGTAAACGACTTTTATCTGCGTCAGGATAACTATTCCAAGAAGCAATAGTATTCCATACGAGCGACATTTCAGTACTCTTTTCCACTCCTTTTCCTTCACTATAGAGTAAGGCTAAGTTATATTGTGCTAACGCATGATTTTGATCAGCAGCACTTTGATACCATCGGGAGGCCTTAAAATAATCTTGTTCGGTACCTGTACCATTAGCAAGCATAACGGCTAAATTAAATTGTGCACTTGCCAAGCCTTTTTTTGCCGCTTGAAGAGTTAATTGGTAAGCTTTTTTTAAGTCTTGTTTAACGAGTTTTCCTTCACTGTAAATTAATGCTAGCTCAAACTGCGCATCTGAATAATTTTGGCTGGCGGCCAATTCAAATAATTCTAACGCTTTCATGCCATCTTTGGGTACGCCGTAGCCATGCTGGTAAACAATGGCCATTTGGTATTGTGCGGGGGCATAACCTTCTGCTACTAAAGGCCTAAATTGTTCAATTGCCGCATGAAACTCACCACGATTTAAATCATAAATCCCCTGATTGAGATCATTACTTTGACTTAGCGTGGAGAAGCAGCCTAACAGTAAAAAAGTGAGTATTCCTATCGATTTTCCTAGAATAGTTCGCATCATTTTTCTCGCTTAAAGTGGTGTATGAATACTAATTAAGTGTAGTTCAACTTTTTAGGTTGAAGCCATTATTTCTTCAATTTGTTCTGCTATTTCTAGCCAAAGCATTTCATTTTCTTCGATGCTGTCTTTTAAACTGGCCTGCAGCTTTAACTGGGTTGTTAGTTCACTTTTACGATCAGCTTGGTATATTTCACTGTCACCCAATAATGCTTCAACTTTTGCTAACTCTGTTTGCCATACGTGTATTTGTTTCTCAAGTTTGTCAGACTCTTTACGTAAAGGTGCAGATTTTTTGCGTAATTCTGCTTGCTGTTGTCGTAATTGTTTTTTGTCTAGTCCTTTATCTGTCGTCATGTTTTCGGTGCGGTTATGCTCATTTTTTTGATCCGAAATCGTTTGTTTTTTATCTTCATTGAGCCACTGTTGATAATCATCAATATCACCATTAAAGTCGGTAACACAACCATTAGCCACCAGATAGAATTCATCTACACATGATTCGAGTAAAAACCGATCATGAGCAATTAATATGATTGCGCCGCCAAAGTCTTGCAGTGCCATTACTAACGCTTGGCGCATTTCTAAATCTAAATGGTTGGTTGGCTCATCAAGTAGTAATAATTGTGGTTTTTCTAAAACAATAAGCGCTAACACTAGGCGTGCTTTTTCACCACCAGACATATTAGTGACAGTTTCAAGCGCTTGGTCACCACTAAAACCGAATTTTCCTAGAAAGCTTCTTGCTTGAGGTTCGCCCATGGCAGGTTTTGCACGAAGAATATGATCAACCGGGCTTGACCCACTATGCAATTGCTCTAATTGATGTTGAGAGAAGTAACCTATCGTTAGTTCTTGTGCACAATAACGTTCGCCATTAAGCAAGGCAATTTCACCTGCAAGGGACTTAATTAATGTTGATTTACCTGCACCATTTCTACCTAACAATCCGATGCGACTACCAGGGACTAAGGTTAAACCAACATTATTGAGTATGATGGTGTCAGTGTTATAACCACATTGACTTTCGGCTAAAGACAATAATGGGTAGGGTAAGTTTTCAGGTTGTTCAAAACTAAAGGTGAACTGACTATCGATATGCGCAGGGGCTAAGTTAGGCAGTTTCTCTAAACGCTTTAAACGACTTTGTGCTTGTTTTGCTTTACTGGCTTTGGCACGAAAGCGGTCAACAAAAGCAGTTAAATGTGCGGCTTCTTTTTGTTGCTTTTGGTACTGAACTTCTTGTTGTGCTAGATGCTCAGCACGTTGTCTTTCAAAAGCTGTATAATTACCACTATAGAGTTTGGCGTGTTGATGTTCGATATGTAAAATTTGGTTGATTACGGTGTCGAGAAAATCACGATCATGAGAAATAAGTACCAAAGTGCCCGTAAAGCGTTTAAGCCAGCGCTGTAACCAAATTACGGCATCTAAGTCTAAATGGTTAGTTGGCTCATCAAGTAATAGTAAATCAGCGCGGCTAATTAACGCTTGTGCTAAATTTAAGCGCATACGCCAACCGCCCGAAAAATCTTTAACGGGGTTAGTAAGCTGGTTCTGTAGAAAGCCTAATCCATGGAGTAACTCACCTGCTCTGGCGGGCAAGCTATAGCCATTAATGGTATCAATTTTATTAATGAGTATTGCTTCTAAATTACCGTCGTCATTATCGCGTGCCTCGTCTAATTGCGCTTCAAGTTGACGATATTCTTTATCGCCGTCCATCACATAATCAAGGGCTGACTGTTCCAATGAAGGGGTTTCTTGCTTTACCGTAGCTATTGACCAACTACTGGGTATACTTAAATCGCCTGCATCGGGTGCTAGTTCACCAAGAAAGGCAGCGAAAAGAGACGATTTACCACAGCCATTACTACCAACTAAGCCTACTTTATGGTTGGGATGAATAGTGAAACTAGAGGCCGTTATTAGATTTTTTGCGCCTCTATCTAGACTTAAATCGCTGGCGGTAATCAATGTTCTTTCCTTATATAAATCATGGGGAGAAAGTAAATAAAATGCGGATAAAAAAATACTCGTGCATTGTCGCTTTTCCTGATAGCACTATTCAAGGTAAAATAGCGAATATCCTGATTATTTTAACTTAATTGACGAAGTAGAGTATTGGAATGACAAAAATGCAGAAAAAACGATTCATTGCAGGGGCTATTTGTCCAAAATGTAATGAGCAAGACACGATGGCGTTAACGAAAGAAGATGGTGTTGAAAAAGCTACATGTGTTAGTTGCGGTGAACAAATGACCCAAAGCGAACCGCAAGTTGATGAGGTTGTGAGACAACATGAACAAGTGATTGGGGTATTTAAACAATAACGATAAAATAATAGCAGCTACAATGAGTTATCGTAATCTTGTTTTAAATTATCCATAGGATTTAGTATTGAAAAATGATACTGTTTTATGAAGATCTATCCATTAGATATAGGCTTAATGTTAGTAAATAGTCAATACATAAAAAAATCGATAACACTGAATTTTTTCACAAAGTTTATATTTACAGTTGTTATCTTGCAGTTAGTTGTTTATGTTTTACAAGCTAACTTCTCTGCCATAATTCAAAGTGGCATTACTAATACTGTAGGGTATTTCTATAGTATGATAGATTCCACCATTGTGATTGATGGAAATTTATTAATTCATCAAGATTCTAATCGTTTTTTGATTGTCGATAATAGTTGTACAGGGTTAATGCTTGTTGCTAGTGTTTGTTCCGCTATTATTGCGTTTGAACATACATGGCAAGATAAAGTAAAAATGATGCTTATCGCAATATTAATTTTACAATGTGAGAATATTGTTAGGATTGCGCATTTACTTTATGTAGTAAAAAATCAAAACAATGCTTTTGATATGTTTCACTTATATATCTGGCAAGCAATAAATTTTGCTACGGCATTAATTGTTATAATAGGTCTAGATAAGATGTTTAAAGGAAGTCGTTTTATATGATGATTATTAAATGGTTTGTTGCAGTCATAATATTGATGCTTTTTTCATTGGATGTATTTGCTGCTGGCGGCGGCGGAGGTGGCGGAGGTGGCACTACAACTGGCTCAAGTGTGCCCTCACTGAGTTTTAGTTTACAGGTTGCTATTATTGTTTTTGTTGTTTACCTCTACCGTAAAAGAAAATAACAAATTTATTTTCTGGATAAAAAACAGCAGTGTTAACCCCAACCCAAGTCGCTCTTTCTGAGAATAACAAAAAACAATTCTTTGACCTGCTAATGGTTATCACCACAGTTGCATTATTTTATTTTGCTTTTCCAAGTGGTGGGTTTGGTCATTTAACATGGTTTGCTTTGGTGCCTGTTGTTATCGCGTTGAACAATAACTCTGGTAGAAATGCATTTTTTTTAGGTTTATTAGCTGCCACACTAGGTTGGATGTGCAGTATTTGGTGGGCAGTTAGTGGTATTTCTGAAATCACGTCAACTCCTACGAATCTTGTTATTCCCCTTGTTTTTATTTTTTGCTTTTTGTCTGCACTTCCTTATGCTGTTGCTTGCTGGCTTCATGTTCGCCTTAAACTGGGATATTCAGTCATGGGAGCGATAAGCTCTGCTGTTATTTTTACGGTACTGGTGAATTATATACCGCATATTTTGCCAGGAAATTTGACTCATGCTTTATACCAAAAACCTTTGTTTATTCAATTTGCTGATTTGGGTGGTGTGCCATTAGTTTTTTTTATTATTCATTGTGTGAATTTTCTTTTAGCAAATGCGATAACATTAATTAAAATCAATAAGCATCAATCGAAAGGTTGTTTTTTGTTAGCGGTAACTCTATTTTTTGCTAATATTGGCTATGGTCAATATCGAATGGCGCAATCAGTTGCGATTGATGACAATCAGAGAAAAACAATTCACATTGCTATGCTTCAGCCGAATATTGATATTAAACATAGAACACGTAACGACTGGAAAACTCAGCAAACAATACTAACACCTGTATTAGATGAAATAGAACAAAATCAGCGTATTGACCTTGTTGTTTTTCCCGAAGTCCCCGTTCCTATTTCTTATCAATATTACCCTGAAGATAAACTGTATTTTGAGAAACATTTACCAAGCAAAGTCTTGCTTTTAACTACCATAAAGCCAGCTAATAACAGCTTTGAAGGTGTTACCAATAAAGAGGCCGGTTATTTTAACACTATGGAATTAATCACGGAAAAACGCCTAGTTCAAGAATATAGTAAGCAAGTGTTATTACCGTTTGGTGAATATATTCCTTTTCAAAAAAGTATGCCTTGGTTAAAAGATTTATTTCCTTATGCACCTAATTATAAACCTGGTAGTCAAACCACGTTATTAACACTAAAAAATAAAGATAATGATATTAAGGTTATCCCACTAATATGCTACGAAGCGGTATTCACAGATATTGTAGGTAACGGTGTTGAAAAAGGTGGAGAAATACTAATTAACAGCTCTAACGATGACTGGTTTGGTGATATCGCGGGTAAAGAAACACACTATGCACTGTCACTTTTTAGAACAATAGAATACAGAAAGTATTTAGTAAGAACGACTAATACAGGAGTAAGTGGAATTATAACTCCCTATGGTCGCTTGCTTGACTCATCTAAAATCAACGATAATATTCTTGGCTATTCTGTTAATAAAATAGATATTCAGCCAATAACAAGTTTTTATTCACAATACCCCAATTTGATCAAATACTTATTTATGTCTCTAGCGCTAATGATTGTATGCTTCAGCAGGAAATTAAATGTTAACAATTAAAGAAAAAATAGAAGAAATTATAGCAGAGTATACAGATGTACCGCCGACTGAATTCTATCAAGCAAGTAGTTTTGCTGAGCTTAATATTGACTCATTATCTGTGGTTGAGATAATTTTTGATATTGAAGAAGCCTTTGACATTAAAATTCCAAATGAAGTTGATTTGGAAAAAGAAGGATTTGATTGCAATAGTTTTGTGGGGGTTTTAGCTATTGTTACTGCACTTGTTGAAAGTGAGTTACACTATGATTGAACCCATTGTTGTGACAGGTATGGGCTGTATTTCCGCTGCGGGCAATAATGCATCTGAATTTAAAAAAAATATTTTTTCTACCCTGTCGAATGACACGATACGCGAAATTAGCTTATTCAAGGCCGATGAAAATACTAATTATATTGCTGCTGAAGTTAAAGATTATATCAGCGAACATCATTTTTCGAAGAATGAGCTAAAATTACTCGATCGTTTTGCACAATTTGCTCTGATTTCAGCACAAGAAGCGATTATCGATGCAGAGCTTGATTTCACAACGCTAAATCCACAACGCATTAGTGTTGTGCATGGCTCTAGTATTGGTGGTCAACAAACAATTGAAACTGCTTACGCACAACTATTTGAACAAGGAAAAACTCGAACTCATCCATTTACCGTGCCTAAACTATTACCAAGTGCAGCCACAAGCCAAATATCAATGAAGTTTGGCATTAAAGGGCCTGCCTTTTCTACTTCGTCTGCCTGTTCTTCTTCTGGGCATGCTATTGCCATGGCGGCGCTGATGTTACGCAGTAATTTAATTGATGTAGCGATAGTTGGAGGTGCTGAAGCGTGCATTACAAAAGGTAACTTCATGGCATGGGATGGTCTTAGAGTATTATCAACGGATACATGCCGACCTTTTTCTTTAGACAGAAGTGGTTTAGTTATAGGTGAAGGTGCAGGGACATTGATTTTAGAGCGGGAAACACACGCGCGAGAAAGAGGGGCAAAAATATACGCTAAACTTTCAGGTATAGGTATGAGTTCTGACGCCCATAATGCAGTACAGCCATTATCTGAAGGTGCCGAGCAAGCAATGAAAGCTGCTTTGGATGACGCTAAGTTAACCAGTTCGGATATTGACTATGTAAATGCCCATGGTTCAGGAACAATACAAAATGATAAAACCGAAAGCCTAGCTATTAATACGGTTTTTGCAGGGGCAGTTAACGCCCCACTCGTTTCATCAACTAAGTCTATTCATGGGCATATGTTAGGTGCTGGAGCCGTTGTTGAAGTAATTGCTTCAATTCTCGCGATACAAAATCAAACAATTCCACCTACAGCTAACTTTACTCAACGTGATCCATTGTGCCCAATCAACTTGGTTTCAAATCAACCCGTTCAAGCTAAAATTAAACGGATTTTAAGTAATTCATTTGCCTTTGGCGGGTTGAATGTGTCTTTAATTTTTGAAGCCATGTAGTTGAAAGTTGGCGTAGCAATGTTGGTATATTAATAATGTGGTGGTGGTGGTTCAACGTCATCTTTTCCTGATGATAAACTACCTGCGTCCTTTAAACGATTAGCCACCAATTGAATTTGCGCTTTTAATTCCGCAATTTGCGTTTGGTGCACTGCTAATTCTTCACTGAGTTGTTCAATAACATCATCTTGAAATAGGTTTCGTGACTCAAGCATATTAATGCGTTCTTCAAGTACTTGAATATTGTTGTCTGTTGGTATTATTGATGTCATTTAATTTGTTTTAGTTCAGCCTAGTTAGGAAGTTGCCAAAGCTCAGTATAACCAGAAGAGCTTTCAGTTAACAGGGTGTTATTATCGCTAAAAGCGACGCTATACACAACTGCGCCTGTAGGTATTTTGGCTTCTTTTGCTGTAACATGCCAGCTAGCGGTGCGTTCGCCTGTGGCAATATTCCAAATACTTACCTTACTACTGGCTGCACCAGTGACTAGCGTTTTTCCGTCAGGAGAAAAGCGAACAGAACTAAATACCTCATGGCGTTTAGTTCCTTTAAGAGTAGTGATTAGCTTACCTGTTTTTAAATCCCAAATATGTGCTGATTTCATGCTGTCTGCAGAAAAAGCAAAACGACCAAGTGGGTCTAAAGCCACTTTAGATACCCTTGAAGAGTGGTTAAATTGATAGATCACTTGTCCAGATTTTGTATCCCAAACATACGCAATAAAGTCATTACCGCCTGACATAGCGACTCTGCCGTTAGGCATCATATCAACGGTGTTAATTTTTTCTTTGTGCCCTAAAAACTCTAAACGTCTTCCTGTATCTACAGTAACATGAAGTACAGTACCATTGCCTTTGCCGATAAGTAAGTAATCACCATTGTTACTTATGGCAATGTCACGAATGTTAGACTCTCGTACTTTCCAATAACCTTCAGAGTGCCCAGTTTTTATATTCCATAACGCAAAGTTTTCTCTACTTGCCGTCAATGCATGGCTGTTGTTATTGCTTATATCAATGGCGAGTACTAAATTATCACTGCTTTCTTGCTGTTGAGACCATCGATAAACCAGTGCATTTTTATCTAAATTCCAGGCACTAATACCGTGGTTTATCGATGAGCTAACACTCCATTTACCATCATTAGAAATATCAGCAGCATAACTGCCTTCTATTGCATGTTGATAACGTTGCAGTGGCTTGCCTGCTGAAGGGGTACAAGCTTGTAAAAATAATATTGCTAACAAGCTTGCTGCTGGTAAGATTATAGCAGTTAAACAGTGTTTTTTAGTCTTTGAAAAATTAAGCAACATATTAATACTTTTTTATTGGCGCATTTATCGTTAGTATAAGACGTTTTTTTAAATTGTTTAACTTTATCTTTGATTTACTTGCTTATTAATAAGCAGAAGGTTCAACAGAAAGCAAAAACAAACATAATAGATGGATTGGGGGATTCTCCAATTGTGATTTTTTACGGAGAAATGAATGAAATTTTTTAAACCCACTTTAGTTGCTGTTGCATTATTAGCTGTTACTGGTTGTCAAGAAGGCGCTAAAAAAGAAGAAGAGAAAGCACCAGTATTAGAAGAACAAATTCAAAAACAAGCGTATGGTTTAGGTGCGTCAATTGGCATGTACATGCAACGTAACTTAGAAGAGCATGACAAGCTAGGTTTGATGTTAGATAAAGAATTAATTGTACGCGGCTTTGTTGATAGTATTAATGACAAGTCAGTGATTGAAAAAGAAGAAATCAAAGCATTGATGATGAGTCTTGATGAGACGATGAAAGCCAAACAACAAGAACTAGCGCTAAAAGAATCAGAAGCTAGTTTAGCTGAAGGTCAAAAGTTCTTAGAAGAAAACGCTAAAAAAGAAGGCGTAAAGGTTACTGAATCAGGTATTCAATATGTTGTGCTTACCGCAGCTGAAGGTGATAAACCAGCGGCTACAGATACCGTAAAAGTGCATTATAAAGGGACTTTTTTAAATGGTGAAACGTTTGACAGTTCATACGATCGTGGCGAACCAGCTGTATTCCCTTTAAACCGTGTAATTAGTGGTTGGACTGAAGGCGTACAATTAATGTCAGTAGGTTCAAAATACAAATTCACTATTCCTTCTGATTTAGCCTACGGACCAAATGGTAACCCACCACGTATTCCTGGTAATTCAGTGTTAGAATTTGAAATTGAATTACTAGAAATTCAAAAAAGTGAACCAGCACCACAAGTAGGTGGCGAAGCTGAAAAATAAACGATATTTATTTTCTTCAGTGTAAACTGAGCGACATGTAAATAGCTTAGAATTTTTAAAGAATTGAAAACGCCATTGCGATGATATCATCACAATGGCTTTTTTATGCTCCACATTCACTCATTGTATACATAGGCTATATCTCTGTGCCATGAAAGGTAAGAGCGTGTATAATCGCTTTTATTTCATTTTGCATTTATATGAAAACACTTCTTATTATCGGTTATGTTTGGCCGGAGCCTAACTCTTCTGCGGCCGGTAGTCGTATGTTGCAGCTTATTGCATTTTTTCAACAACAGAGTTATCAAGTAACTTTTGCTAGCCCAGCGCAGCGAACAGAGCATATGGTTGACTTAGCTGAGCTCAATGTTAATAGTGTCGATATAAGCCTTAATTGTTCAAGTTTTGATGAATTCATCAGTGAGTTAAAGCCTGATGTAGTGATGTTCGATCGTTTTATGATGGAAGAACAGTTTGGTTGGCGTGTAAGTGAACAATGTCCAGAAGCCTTAAGGATTTTAGATACAGAGGATTTATTTTGTTTGCGCCATGCAAGGCATGATGCTTATAAAAAAAATGCTGAGATGACAGAAGCGGATCTACTTAAGTCTGACCTACTTAGTTCTGACTTAGCTAAACGAGAAGTTGCCGCTATTTTTAGATCAGACATCACCTTAATGATTTCTCCTAAAGAAGTTGAATTATTAATTGATTTATTCAAGGTGGATATAAGTTTGTTGCATTATTTTCCTTTTGTTTTTAATCAACAACAACTTGAACAAACCAATCTGAGTTATGAGCAACGACAGGGTTTTATTTCTATTGGTAATTTTCGTCACCCGCCCAACTGGGATTCAGTGTTATGGTTGAAACAACACATTTGGCCTCTTATTCGCAAGCAATTGCCAAAAGCTGAAATTTACATTTGCGGTGCCTATCCTCCACCTAAAGCAACTGATTTACATGATGAAAAGTCTGGATTTATCGTCAAAGGTTGGGTTGACGATGCATTCAATGCTATGCAGTCAGCACGGGTTTGTTTAGCGCCGTTACGTTTTGGTGCGGGTATAAAAGGAAAGTTAGCTGATGCTATGCTGTGCTCAACGCCGTCGGTCACCACTAATATCGGTATTGAAGGCATGCAAACACCATTGCCTTGGGCTGGCGAGGTCGCTAATGATGCCGAAAGCATTGCCAATGCAGCCGTTAAACTTTATCAAAATGCTGATGCTTGGCAATATGCCAGCGAACTAGGTCAGCAAAATGCACAATTGTTATTTGAACAACATCAGCATGTTACTTCATTTTCAACTCGCTTAACGCACGTGCTAACAAATTTAGCAGCACACAGACAAAGCAACTTTATTGGCAGTATGCTCAATCACCATCACCATAAAAGCACTAAATACATGTCACAATGGATAGAGGCAAAGAATAAACTTTCTTAATATTGTTTTTTTGGTAGAATAATTAGGCAATTTGTTGAGTAGATAGCAAATCGAATCAGAAAGAACGCAACGGAATTTAAAGGATTAATACATGGAAGCACTACCTAGTACACAAAATAAAGCAATACATATAGTTGAGAAGCAGATGCCTGTAGACCAACTCATCATGATAATGTACAACTCACCCTCTGAAAACACATACAAACATTTTAAAATGGTTAATTCCCATATTAAAAATGGCATTGTGTAATACCAAGTTGATTAAGTTCTTTCCCACTCAGCGAGAATTAAAAGGCTTAGAGGCAAGGCATTGATTGAAGAGAATGGTTGTTCCCTTGTCAAAATCAATAACGCCGCATATAAGCCTTTTAAACTCGCCCTTTGGGAGCTCATTAGCAAACTGATAACATCGCAAAATTGAAGAAATATAGAATAACTATGTTTAATCAATTTTCCTTGTTCTAAGCTCGCTAATGAAGCTCTGAGTTGGGAAGAAATTTAATCAAATTGGTATAAGTAGGGCAAGTTGTTTTACTGTCTCCTGCGGATGCGCAACAATGTACCATTGAGGAAGCTGAGTTTTTAAAAGTTGCTAAAGCAGTAGACTTAACCCTGTTAAAACTGAGTAATTCAGAAAAGCAATTGCTTGTAAATAGATATGAGTTTTTCTCAAATATCGCGAGTTACAATGGCTTGCTGTTAGGCGTAAGTAATACGGCGTGGAAAGCGCATACAGCGCAAGTTAAATCTATTTTGAAAGAGATAGAACGCACTTATGTTGCTAGTTACAAATCAACGGGTAATTTGCATAATCGAAACTTTTTTACTCAACGTAAAATTCAATTTACCCGATTAGATGCTGCGCTAAGTCGTTTTTCACAACCCGCTCTAGGTGGAAAACTTGTATCTGGTGATATTCGTAGTAATTTAGGCTTAAGCAGTAAAAGTATCATTCATCAATGGAGCAAGCAAGGCAGTAATATCACTACCATCCCCAATTTTCACAAAAACTATGCAGCGGTAGCAGAAATGTCGCGTAACCTAAAACGTGTAGGTCATTTAGGTATCGCGCTCACAGGGGGTGATGCTGTCGCTAACATTCAAAAAGCTTGTACTGTTAGTGATACTGCTACGTGTAATAAGGCTAAGTATACTGAAACAGGTAAAGCTGCGGGTAGTATTGGTGGTGGATCTTTTGGAGGCTTACTTGCTTATGCTGGTTGTAGTATTGTATTTAGTGCACCAAGTGCAGGAAGCAGTCTTTTTTGGTGCTCTTTAATCGTAGGTGCTGGTACTGGTTTTGTCGGTGGTAAATATGGTGGTTCTGGAGGGGAATATTTAGGTGAAGAGATTTATAAATCAAAGAGTATGATGCGTTGATACTGAGCAATTTAAATTTGACAATTCAAATATCACTCTTCTTGTTTTGCGCAGGAATATGTTTGCTTATTGTTAGTGTATTACTTTTGATTTTTATAAAAAACAAATGGCTAGCCATGGTCGAGAATATTATTGATGATAGCCACTATTCCTTTTCATCGAATATATTTTCGGCAGGTTTGGGGATTTCACGCTATGCGCTAATATTTCAGTTTCACTGGCATGCAAAGCGCTGTGATAGATTAAAACAAAAAGATAAAGTGCCTAAAGAAGTCCAAAGATTATTTATTGCTAGCAATATTATACAGTTATTGGGTTTTATTACCTTTTTTAGCAGCATAATTATAATTAATATTTATAAATAATTCACATTCACGAGCATTTTGGCAACTAAGTATTTCAAAATTGTTAATTTCATATTAAAAATGAGATTGTTCAGGTTACATTATTGCACCTTGCGGCGTTTTTTATAAAGTGTATGATTTGTAAGTAACTTTGCTTATAAGGGCTAAAAAGCGTTTCTGTTATTATGCCCCGTTATTCTTTCAATGATTTGTAGCAAGGAGTTAAAATGTCAGAGTATTTTGCCAAAATTAATTGGGCTAGAGGCGCTAATGAAAATTATGTCGATAATAAGTATAGCCGTGGTCATCAGTGGATTTTCGATGGTGGTGTAACGGTGCAAGCTTCGTCTTCACCGCACGTTGTTCCTTTACCTTATTCTGTTGAAGCAAATGTAGATCCAGAAGAAGCTTTCGTTGCCTCTTTATCTAGTTGTCACATGCTATTCTTTTTGTCGATTGCAGCCAAAAGAAGGTATGTGGTTGATGCCTATGTTGATGATGCGGTAGGTATAATGGAAAAAGATGATAACGGTAAAATATCCATGACTAAAGTGACCCTTAAACCACATGTGCAATTTGCGGGTGATAAAAAACCGACATTGGAACAGCTAGAAAAAATGCACCATCAATCGCATGAACAATGTTTCATTGCTAATTCAGTGAAAACTCAAATAATTACAGAGATTATTCTCTAAAAACTTGATTGAGGGGTGTAGCCGACATATTAAGTGTCGGCCAACTCGAATGTGCACGGGACATTTGGAAGCTATAAAGATGCTTCTAATACTTTGGTTAACCGTTGTGCGGCTTGTAATAGTCTTTGCTCCATTATCGGTTGAAATTCATCTAAATAATGTTTGGGCAATTTAATATTACCTTTAGGTTTTTCACAACGATTCTCACTGGTTAACTGACAATAGTTGAAGCTAGGTTGTGTTGTTATTTGGAATGATTCATTAGCCCATTGCCACACTTGTTTAGCTTGCCAACTTGGTTGAGAGGACTGCTTCCATTTTGAACGTAGCAATTCTAACCATTTTCTTTTGCTATTTTTTTCTTTATAAAAAATACATTCATCCCAATACCAATGTAAATTGCCACATTTCGTATCGTAATGCGAAAATTTAATTTTATTGCCTCCCTTGTCATCAGCAAAGCTAATGTGCAAAGGTTGGTGGATGTCACCGAGCCAATGACCTAAAAACAGTAATGATTGTATTTTTTGCCATTCCCTCTCTCTGTTTGACTCAGCTTTTTCTGGTTTTACCAAGCGTTTTTGATGCGTTAATATCGCTTGAGGTAAACAGTTGTTGCTACACTCATTCACACTAATATGTGTGTTTGAACGCGGCACATTTAAATAATGCCATGCGCTGTAGGGCCTGTATTCTTCTATACGTTTAATTGCATCAGCCCAAGTACAAGCATTATCGAATGTTATTGGTTTATCCTTTTTTTTATAATTAAAATGATTAATTAAATGTTGGTGTTGTGCAGGAATAGCATTAAGTAGATGCGTGATTTTATCTTGATTCACGCTTGATAGGTGTTCAAAGGCTAATTGACAAACTATTTGATGGCCTAGTTTACCCATGGCATAACTTGGCTTGCACACGGAAACAATAATAAAAAATACAGTAATAGCTATGTATTTCACCATCATTAATAACTCCTTTTATTCAACAAAAATTTGCATTTCTTCGCCAATTTGTTTGCGCATTTCCATTAATTTTAAAGCACTATCATGTTGTCTTTTGTCTTCTTCTGTTTCAGGAACCCATTTAGGAATACGCTCAGGTTGACCGTTTTGATCCACTGCCACCATTATTACTATACAGTGAGTCGTTATTCGACGGTTTAATGATTTAGGATCACATGCATTAACCTCTAAGGCAATATGCATTGATGAGCTTCCCGTGTAGATCACCTTCGCCTCTACTTCTACTAAGCTACCAACATGAATAGGTGCAACAAAACGAATGCCACCTGCATAGGCGGTTACACAATAACGACCACTCCAACCTGCGGCACAGGCATAAGCGGCTAAGTCTATCCACTTCATTACGGCACCTCCGTGAACTTTGCCGCCAAAATTAACATCTTGTGGTTCAGCTAAAAATCGTAAAGTTATGTCACGTTGTGGGGTATTCATTGTAAGTTCTCTTGAAGTGTTATATTAAAGGGAATTTATATGGTTAATTGATGATTAGCAAATATTTCTACTAAGCCCATTATGTTATTTCTCAGTCAGGGGGAAATAACAGACGTAGAGCTGAGCGATTCTTGTCTTGTTTATATAGGGTCAGTTGATCTTTGCTGATTATTTTTTGTTATTGAAAATAAAAAAGCCTTTCTCAAAGAGAAAGGCCTGAAATGCTCGCTTTATGGTCTTGTTAATCAAGATTCTTATTATTTATATGCAGAAGTATTTTTATTATTAATCAGTGCTTCTTTGTTTCGCAGGTATTTTATAGCAAAGCAATTTCACCACTGCAACAACTTTAATAGAGTATAAACTCGACGATTTTCTTCGTAGTTGGTTTATTTTAACTTTAATTCTAGCTAAGTAACTGATTGTTACATAAATTGACAATATCAAACAAAATGTAACAAAATAGAAATCTTTTTTTTATGTTAGGGTCTTTATCATGAATATAAAGGAATTGATTTGGCGCATGGATTCATAATACTGCCAGTGTTAGAATATGCGCCATAAACTGCTTGTTATGTTAGTAATTGAAAATGAGCACAAGTAGACGATGAGTGAACGAGAGGATTTATTGGTGACCGAATTAAAAAATGATAACTATTTACGTGCGTTGTTAAAACAGCCAGTAGATTACACCCCAGTTTGGATGATGAGACAAGCTGGCCGCTATTTACCTGAATATCGTGCAGTACGTAAAGATGCAGGTGACTTTATGTCAGTATGTCGTGATGCTGACCTAGCCTGTGAAGTGACTATTCAGCCACTACGTCGTTTTCCGCTTGATGCAGCCATTTTATTTAGCGATATATTAACGATTCCTGATGCGATGGGGTTAGGTTTATATTTTGAAACAGGGGAGGGGCCGAAATTTGAACGACCTATTACCTGTAAAGCTGATGTAGATAAAATTGGCATGCCTGACCCTGAAGTTGAATTACAATATGTTATGAACGCAGTTCGTACTATTAAAAAAGAGCTTAATGGCAGTGTACCATTAATTGGTTTTTCTGGTAGTCCTTGGACGCTTGCAACCTATATGGTTGAAGGCGGTAGCTCAAAAAGTTTTACAAAAGTAAAAAAAATGATGTTTGCAGAGCCACAAACTCTACATTTATTACTTGATAAATTAGCTGATTCAGTTATTTCATATTTAAATGCACAAATTGCTGCTGGCGCACAATCGGTGATGGTTTTTGATACTTGGGGTGGCGTATTATCACCACGTGATTATAAAGAATTTTCTCTACAATATATGCACAAAATTGTTGATGGCTTAACAAGGCATAATGATGGTAGACAGGTACCTGTTACATTGTTTACTAAAAATGGTGGTATGTGGTTAGAAGATATTGCTGCAACTGGTTGTGATGCGGTTGGGCTTGATTGGACTATTGATATTGATAATGCCAAAGCCCGCGTTGGTGATAAAGTGGCATTACAAGGTAATATGGACCCTTCTATGTTATATGCACCATTACCGCGAATTGAACAAGAAGTGGAAAAAATATTGGCAGGTTTTGGTCACGGTGGTACAGGGCACGTATTCAACTTAGGTCATGGTATTCATCCTGATGTGAATCCTGAACATGCAGGGCATTTTATTGAGTCTGTACATCGCTTAAGTAAACCATACCACAAATAAAATTTACTAGAATTAGTATAATTTACGCGTAAAAAAGTAGCGAGTTAATGTACACTTGCTACTTTTTATATATTCACTATTTGTTGTTAGTCTTCGTCTATATCATAGGCACTAAAATCAGTAATACCTTTTTCTTCTAATATGCGGCGGACACTAGCAGGTAATTTTTCATCATTATCTTTAGCCAAATCCTCATCATCAGGTAAAGGTTGGCCAGTAAATGCATGTAAAAAGGCTTCGCACAACAATTCACTATTAGTTGCATGGCGTAAATTATTTACTTGGCGTCTAGTACGTTCATCGGTTAATACTTTCAATACACGTAAAGGAATTGAGACTGTAATTTTTTTTACTTGCTCACTTTTCTTACCATGCTCGGCATAGGGATTAATATATTCGTCATTCCACTGAGCCATGTAAATTCCTCTGTTACTATTGTTGTTTAAATTGATTTCATTACTGACGATTACTTTTTGATTATGAAAATAAATTGACCAGCATATAATTTTTAATTCTTTATAATGCAATTCTACTGGTTGCAGAAAATCAGTCAAGTAGAAGTTTAGATGTCTAAAAAATCTTGACCTAAATAGCTAAAGTGTTTAGAGTTATAGACGTCCAAACATCCAAATAAATTTAATACGTTTGTTAATGAGAAAAAGGAATAAAAATGTCAACTGCTAAGATCACTAATATTACCACATCGGCAGTGCGCGCTGGTATTAATACTGATACGCATCATGGTGCTGTTGTTGCTCCTATACATTTATCTAGCACTTTCTCATTGAAAGGATTTAATGACAAACGAGAGTTTGATTATTCTCGTACAGGTAATCCAACACGCGCATTATTTGGCCAAGCTATTGCTGATTTAGAACAAGGAAGTGTTGGTGTGGTTACTAGCACGGGAATGTCGTCAGTATTGCTGCTTTGTCAGCTGTTATCAGCTGATGATTTAGTTGTTATTCCACATGATTGTTACGGTGGGAGTTTCCGCCTATTCACTCACTTAGCAAAGCGTGATCAATTTAAACTCGTTATAGTTGATCAAAATGATCAAGATGCGTTAACAAAAGCATTAGCAAAAAAACCTAAGTTAGTCTTATTAGAAAGCCCAAGTAATCCTTTATTACGTTTGGTAGATATAGAAGAAGTAACGAAACTTTGCCATGATGTTGGCGCGTTAGTGGCTGTTGATAATACCTTTTTATCTCCAGCTATACAGCAGCCATTAACTTTAGGCGCAGATATAGTTTTTCATTCCACCACTAAATACATTAATGGTCACAGCGATATTGTTGGGGGTGTTTTAGTAGCCAAAGAGCAGTCATTAGGTGAAGAATTAGCGTGGTGGGCAAATTGCATTGGTATTACAGGCAGTGCTTTTGATAGTTTCTTAGCTTTACGTGGTTTGAAAACTTTACCTGTGCGCATTAAACAACATCAACAAAATGCAGCACAAGTGGCTGAGTTTTTAAAAGATCATCCGGCAATTGACGCGTTATATTACCCGGGTCTAAAAGAACACCCTGACCATGATATTGCCAAAAAACAACAAGCAGGTTTTGGTGCTATGTTAAGCTTTGATATTAAAGGTGGTGTTGAATCAGTGAAAAAGCTATTTGCTAATTTAACACTATTTACCTTGGCGCAGTCTCTCGGTGGTGTAGAAAGTTTAATTTGTCACCCATCAACTATGACTCATGCGGGTATGGAAGAAAGTGCGCGACTTGAAGCGGGCATCAGCGAGTCATTAATAAGAGTTTCCGTAGGTATTGAAGACATTAATGACATTTTAGCAGATTTAGCTTACGGCTTAGAACAAAGTCAAATTTGCTAGGTTTATTTTTAGCTAAGCTACCACTACTACTATTTTATAGAATAAAAAATGACAGAATTACAGACACCAAAAAATAAATTAGAAAAGCATGCTATCAATGTTCATAAGTTTGGCGGTAGCTCGTTAGCTAATGCACAATGTATTGAACGTG
The DNA here is from genome assembly GCF_053543955.1 of Colwellia sp. E150_009. Classification (NCBI taxonomy): domain Bacteria; kingdom Pseudomonadati; phylum Pseudomonadota; class Gammaproteobacteria; order Alteromonadales; family Colwelliaceae; genus Colwellia; species Colwellia sp. E150_009. Next base: position 7,656 of record NZ_JBHFOM010000019.1, on the reverse strand, counting down.
TTTTGGAGATAATTCGTCAAAATTGTCAGTTAAATGATATTGTTGTTGTTTCTGCTAATGGCAAAACCACGGATTATTTATTTACGCTGCTTAATCTCGCGGAAGAGGGAGATTTTAACGAGTCTTTAGCTGAATTACAGGCGCAGCAATCAACCCTAATTAGTGAAATATTAAACAAAAATAACGCAAAGCAATTAACACAGCTGTTATTAAAAGACATCGTTCAGTTAACGCAATGGTTATCTAGTGATTTTGTTCAACACAGAAATGATATTTTAGCGTTTGGTGAGCTATGGTCAGCTCGGTTACTCTCAGCTTTACTTAACGAAAAAATTTGCCCCAGTAACGCCATTGACGCTCGCGATTTTTTGGTGATTGATAACGAACAATCTTGCACAGTTGATCATGCGTTAAGTAGTGCCCAGCTTAAAACACATTTACAGTTTGGAAAATTAGCGGTAATTACTGGTTATATAAGTCAAGATTCTCGAGGAAAAACCTGTACTTTGGGCCGCAATGGTAGTGATTATTCTGCTACCATTATGGCGTCATTAGTGGGCGCTTTTAATGTTACCTTGTGGACAGACGTTGATGGGATCTATAGCGCAGACCCTCGTGTTGTTCCTAATGCGAGAAAACTACATCGCTTACCTAATGGTGTAGCTAAAGAATTGGGTCGACTTGGTAACCCTGTGTTACATTCAAAAACATTAACCCCATTAGTTAACGAAAGCTTGTCTCATCATTGTCATTTGCATGTAGCGAGTAGCTTTGATGCGAAAGTATCGGGTACTGAAATTGGTAAATTTGGCCATATTGCCAAACAAGAACTGTCAGTTACGTATTTGAATGATCTTATATTAGCGCAATCAGCTAGTTTTCTTGGAGATAAAGCGGACCGAGTTTTGAACGAGTTTTTTCCTATTTGTGCTGATATTGAACAAGGCTTTGTTGTTATAAATCAATCACAGCAAAAGGATCTGAGTCAATGGCTAGCTAGTCATGATGTAGAGGTAACTTTTAAACCTATTGCCATTATTGCTGCTGTTGGTTATAACGTTGCACAGCGGGGTGATGTTAAGGCTCGTTTTAAACGTTCATTAAAAAGTGCGCAGCCATTGTGTATAGTAAACAGTAACAATAATCACAGTGTTATTGCTCTTTTATCCGAGCCATGTAGCACTGAGTTATTGAATAATGTGCACCATGATATTGTTAAAGACTCGCGTCATATTGGCTTGGTAATTGCTGGGTTAGGTAATATTGGCGAACGCTTTATTGAATTATTACCCGCGCAATTAAATCGTATTTATGCCTTAGAAAATATATATTTGGTGGGTTTGCTTTCATCGAAAAAAGCCTTGATTAATAATGACGGTATTGATGTCAATCAGGCGTTAACATTATTTAAACAAGATGCCCAACCGTATGATTATGAGCAATTGTTGTCGTGGTTAAGTAACCATCCTTATGATGATTTAATTGTTGTTGATATTACGCCAAGTGAAGAGTTTAGCTTACTTTATCAAGACTTTTTCAAACAAGGAATTCATGTTATTGGTGCCAATAAGTGGGCCGCATCGTCCACAACTGAATATTACAATCAGTTAGTAAATACCGCGGACAAACATCAGAGTTTGTGGTTGGGTAATACGACTGTTGGTGCAGGTTTACCGATAAATTATGCCATAGCTGATCTTAATAATAGTGGTGATACCATTACTGCGATTGCAGGAATTTTTTCAGGAACATTATCTTGGCTATTTGAAACATATGACGGTTCAGTTGCTTTTTCTACGTTACTCTTAAGTGCCCTAAAACAAGGTATTACCGAACCAGATCCACGTGAAGATTTATCGGGTCGTGATGTACAACGTAAATTACTTATTTTAGCGCGCATGGCAGGCTTTGAATTATCGTTGGACGATATTGAGTGCATTAATTTAGTGCCCGAGCCATTGCAGAACGTGAGTAAAGATGAATTTTTGGCAAGAGCCAATGAATTAGATGATTACTTTGCCACAGCTTTAGCAAGTGCCAACAGACAAGCATGTTGTATACGTTATGTTGCGCGCTTAAATGTTAATAACTTAGGCAAGATTCAAGCTAAGGTTAGTTTAGAAGTATTGCCAAATGGTGATGCATTTGCCAATTTGACACCTTGTGACAATATTTTTCAAATTAGCAGCTATTGGTATCAAGAAAACCCATTAATTATACGTGGTCCTGGCGCAGGACGAGATGTTACTGCGGGCGGGCTACATTCAGATCTAGTGAACATTTGTCAGCAATTAGCTCACAAGCACAACCAAGTTAAAATAAAGGGGATAAACTAATGAGTTACAGCCATGCAAGACAAGTGGAAGCATTAAATCGAAGTCTAAGTGAAATCAGCAAAGACGTGCAGGTATCATTTGAATTTTTTCCACCTAACACGCCAGAAATGGAAACAACACTGTGGAATTCAATAGAGCGCTTAGCGCCGTTAAAGCCTAACTTTGTCTCGGTAACCTATGGTGCAGGCTCTGGAACCCGCGATAGAACACATGACATAATTAAGCGTATTCAACAAGATACTGCTTTACTTGCTGCGCCACATTTAACGTGTATTGATGCAAACCGCGAAGAGTTAGTACAAATAGCCAAAGATTATTGGGCAAGTGGTGTACGCCATATTGTTGCATTACGGGGCGATCTGCCTAATAGTGATGAAAAACCTTCTATGTATGCTTCAGATTTGGTTGAACTATTACGTGACGTGGCAGACTTTGATATTTCGGTAGCTGCTTACCCAGAAGGGCACCCTGAAGCGCCTAACCCACAGTTTGATTTACTTAACTTGAAACGTAAAATTGATGCGGGCGCTAATCGTGCCATCAGCCAATTTTTCTTTGATATTGAATCTTATTTACGATTTAGAGACCGCTGTGTAACTGTTGGTATAGATGTTGAAATTATTCCAGGAATTTTACCGGTAACTAACTATAAAATGCTGGAGCGTTTTGCTGGTTTAACCAATGTTCATGTACCTAGTTGGATGCCTAAAATGTATGAGGGCTTGGAAGATGATGAAATGACACGTCGCATGGTTGGAGCAAATATTGCTATGGAACAAGTTAAAGTACTTAACCGAGAAGGGGTTAAAAACTTCCATTTTTATACATTAAATAGAGCAGAATTAACTTATGCGTTATGTCACACTTTAGGTATACGTCCACAAAAATAAGTCATAAATATTGTTTATAATACAAACTAAAAGATAGAAGGCATAAGGAAATGCCTTTGAAAAATTAATATTCATTAACTATTGCTATTCTATTGTTCATCTTGATTAGTTCTATTTTTTCTAGCATTATGGTATTTATTTCTTTAAATAAATAATTCGCAAATAAATGGCTAAAGCGCATAAGCATCAAACCCACTATACTCGTCAAACTCAGGTTTTAGTTTCAAAAATCTATGGGCGGAGTGTACATAACGATTCAGTACTTGATAATGCGATTAAGTATTATGAACATCATGAGTTTGTTGCCTCAGATGCTAAGATAACCCCTGAAAGTGAAACCTTAAATAAGTTACAACAAAAAGAACGTTACAATCATCTACTTGCTGTTTGCAATGAAATAATTGAATTGGCTGAAGGGGATACCTTTGAAGAAAGTAATCGGAAATCTGCTCAGTTGCTTGGTACTATTCAATTGCTTAGCCCTACCGAAGGTAAGAAAGTTGCCGAAAATAACGAGCAATGTAAAGCATTATATAAAGCAATATTAAGTTTACGATTACTTGATAGATTATTGTTAACAAATGGAATAAATGAACCCTATATTCTGAAAGTATTAACAGAACTTGAAGGAAAGTCGTTTATGGAACTTGATACGGATGCTCGTCTTCGTTTTACTGAGCTTGTTAAAATTCCACTTGTTATGGCTGCCTTATTGCAAGATATTGGGCATAATCATGCTCAAGCACAAACGATTTTACGTGGCGCTGATGGTAACCTAGACCCACATAGAACTTTACCAATAGAAGATAGAAAAAAATTATTACAAATTAATCATAAACACACACTTGATTACATCTCAAACGGTATTGGCATTCCCAGTTATAACGGAAACTCTAAAGCTGATCGAACTCGTTTCATAGTAGACGAGCAACTAAAGCATCGATTTGTAAAAGTATTAATAAAAAGTAGCTTTAATGCGAAACAAGGGGTTGGTAACTTGTTAAAGGTTCCTCAAATTTATGTGTCTATTATTTTATCGACTAAAGATAGCTATAATTATAAAGTGTTACCTAAAGTATTTCAGGTATTAAATAAAAATGCTGAATTAGGCGCATGCTCGCAAAAAGTGGTTGATGTACTCTATCAAATTACTGGCATGTTCCCTCAAGGTTACGGTGTTATCTATATGCCAGAAGATGAAGTTGGTCAGCTTGCAGATTGTTATGAGTACGCTATTGTTAATAGGCTTTATCCTCACAACCCTGAGCAGCCTTTATGTAGAATTGCGACACGTAAACTAACTTTCATTGGTTATGGTCATAATATTGAAGTAAAGAAACAAAATAATTTATATTTTCCTCATATGGCAAAGAAAATAGCTAAGTTAAGTAAAGAACGTCTTAATGAAATTCTTGAATTGTTAGCCTCAAATTACCAAGAAAGACAACAGCTTGATTTATTGCCAAGATGTTGGCACGCCAATGAGTTCTTTTCTGTGAAAGCACATCAAAAGTTATGGAATAGAAGCGACTGATATTTCATATCTCAAGTTCGATTATTTAAGATGGGAGGAAAGAGAACCTCCCATTTTGCTTTATTAAATGGTATCAGAGTATTAAATCAACATTAGAAACTATAATTAATACCTATTGAAGCTGTCGTACCAAAACCAGGTAAAAAACTAGGCTGTTGTTCAGCAGAAAACCCACGAATAACATACGATGTTTGGTAAGTCTCATCAGTTAGATTTTGCCCATCAAAGTATATTTTTAATTGCTTATTTACTTGATATGCCATTTGCAATGATAGCAAGGTATATGAATCTTGAAACTGATTATTAGCATGGTCGATAGGTGTATCATCAATCTGCCACTTAACGCTTGGCGCAATATAAAAATCTCCCATTTGGTAACGTAATTCAAATTGCGCCATATGCTCTGGAATTCCTGCAATTTGGTTGTTGTTATATTCGCCGCCATCAAAATAAAAATCACTATAATTGTACACAAGTTTGCTTGATAAATTATCTCCTTGTGCCAGTATGTCAGTGCCAATGCCTTGTATTATTTCTAACTCAAGCCCTTGATGCACAGTACCTTCTTGGTAATTGCTAGTTTGACCATTGACAGCAAAGTCGTTAACAATAGAAATGAGTTCATTATCAACATTACTGCGGTATAAGGCTAAACTCCATTGTGTTTTATTAATTGTTCCGCTACTGCCAATTTCGATAGTAGTAGAGTCTTGGGAGTCTAAGTTATTGATTTTAATTGCTGATATTTCTGCATTTGCAGGGCTAACACTAGCTGAAACAAGCTCCCAATAGGTTGGAGCTTCACTGGTTTTACTAACATTTGCAAAAAAACGAATAGTATCAGATAACTGATAAATTACCCCAAGTTTAGGATTAATGTTGTCATAGCTTTGGTCTTGATCATAACCATTGCCTGTTCTGTCGCTGATATTTCGGGTTGAATTGACAATTTGAGCGCCAGAAATTAGTTGCCAATTATCTGCCAGTTGCGCTTGCCATTGAGCTGCTAATATCACATTGTTAGCATCAAAATCGAGATCGCCAAATGTATGTAATCTACTACCATCTATAGGACTATTAGCTATATAGGCGCGGCTCATATCACTTGTGTTGGCGCTAATAGAGATAAAAAAATCATCACTTTCACTAATGTAACTTCCTTGAGTAGAAAAAGCGTATTCAAAACCTAAATCTTTGCTTTCTGTAGCACTGTGGAGAAGAGGATCAGTAAAAACGTCATCGACCTCTTGGTAAACAATATTCACTTCATGCATACTGTTTTCATGACTTATTCGTGTTTTATTTGCGATACGATTAAGTTGAGAATCACGATGAGGTTTGCGATTATAAACATTTAATAAACTATCTTGTGGGGTATTTCCATCACCCATAACTAGCTGGGGGTTTTCTAATGCGCGTGCTTTGGGTACCACAAAGGGAATTTGAAAATAACTGTCACTCAATTGAATAAACGTTCGATTACTGATTGCATCTGTTATATTGAAACCAACATTACCTGACAAACTTTTACGATCAGATTCACTAAAGTTGCGGTACCCATCTGCGCTGTCAGTGCCAATATTCAGGTAATAATCATACGCTTTACTATCACCAGCCAATTGTGCGCTAGCCCCTATTCTATTATCGCTACCATATTCTAAACGAAGACTAGAGTCGGCTGTAGCTCCATTTTTGCTGATCATATTGAGAGCGCCACCTAGTGTAGTTGCCCCATATCTCAAGCCATTAGCGCCACGATAAACGGTTATTATTTCAGCAGGTTTTGGATCTAAAAAGCCAATAATAAAACTGCCATCTGCTTGGTTCAGTGGCATGCCATCATTTAACAGCGCTACCCCGCGATTTACAGGATTTCCCTGTAAGCCAGAACCTCGAATATTTAATCTAGGTTGATCATTGCCGCCGAAAAAGCTTTGCATAATAATGCCTGGCTCAAAGCCAAGCGCATCTTGCAATGTTGCTTGTCGTGCAGGTAATTTGGCAATATCAATTAAATTGGTCGCGCCAGCTATTTTTTTCAGCTCAGCACTTGCTTCATCACGAGTTGGAAAAGCACGCTGGGCTTTTTGAGCCCAAACTTCAATGTGCTCATCAGCATTTTTTGTTTTGTTATTTTTATCTATTTCATCAGCGAATAACGTATTACTAAGTAGGGCTGCCGTTAGACAGAGTGTTAAATATGAGGGTTTAATAAACATAATTTTTCCTTTGAGTTACCAAGAAATGTAAAACATATTTTTTGCCAACAACACAATGAGTATTTGATGAGAAAAAACACTTAAATGAATGAATTTAAAGCGACTGCAGCTCATTTTTCCTGTGCGAGATAGGTACATAGCAGTAAAAAAATGCCCCAATACGCTAAAAGCCAGTACCATTTTTATGCAAAGCAAAATACCAAATGAAGAAGACAACATATTTTCAAAATGTGGAAAATGACTGTATGCCATTGCTAAACCTGAAAGAAATAGGAAAGCTAGAACAAATGGCATGATTTGTCGGGCACGTGAAGTTATACCTTCTTGAAGTAATAACATGGTATCAGCGGGTATTTTTTTTCGAATAGACTCTAAAAAAATAACTTCAAAAAAAACGACACCAATAAAAGCAATTGCTGCAAAGATATGGATTGTAATTAAAATAGGATAGGACATGGACGGTATACCTTATTTGTTAAGTGAATAAAATTGATTAAGAAAGTGCTCTCTTTCGGCAATGTTTGTAGTGTTGTGCACAGTGAGTTTGGTGGAGGCCCGCTTTTTTTTTTTTTCAAAAAAAAACGGCCGCCCACCCAACAACACATGGTTTCTCCAGGGAACCACAAAAAAAACAGTCTTTTCCTGTGTTCGAAAAAAAACCCACACCTTGATTAAGT